>ONHU01000044.1 GCA_900317675.1 uncultured Eubacteriales bacterium | reverse complement strand
TCGAATGTCTGGTAGCGCGCGGTTGGGATCCCGTACTTTTTCATGAGGTTCTTGGAGAAGACCTTGCTGCCTTCGATGACAGCAGCCTTGGCGTCAGGACCGAAGCATGGTATCCCGATGTTGGTCAGCGCATCGACGCAGCCCATTACAAGCGGGTCATCCGGCGCTACTACGGCGTAGTCAGGCTGTGCTTTTTTTGCAAAAGCAACGATGCCTTCTATGTCCGTCGCCTTGACCGGTACGCACTCAGCGTCTCTTGCTATGCCTCCGTTTCCGGGCAGAGCGTAGATCTTGCCGACTTCAGGGTTCTCTCTGAGTTTTTTGATGATAGCGTGCTCTCTGCCGCCGCCTCCGATTACGAGAATATTCATGTCCGGGACCCTCCTTATAATTTAGTGGTGGAACAGTCTCATTCCTGTGAACGCCATGGCTATACCAAGCTTGTTGCAGCAGTCAATGACTGCGTCGTCTCTGATAGAGCCTCCCGGCTGAGCGATATAGCTGACTCCGCTGGCCGCTGCTCTCTGGACATTATCATAGAATGGGAAGAAAGCATCTGATCCGCAGCTTACGCCGGTGATGGTATCAAGATACGCTCTCTGCTCCTCGTCAGTGAATCTCTCAGGCTGCTCTGTGAAGTATTTCTGCCATACTCCGTCCGCGCAGCAGTCTTCTTCGTTTTTATTGATATACGCGTCGATGACATTGTCTCTGTCAGGACGTCTGATCTCTTTTCTGAATGGCAGCGAAAGGACTTTTTCATGCTGGCGGAGGAACCATGTGTCTGCCTTGCCGCCCGCGAGTCTGGTGCAGTGTACTCTTGACTGCTGACCGGCGCCTACGCCGATCGCCTGTCCGTCATATGCGTAGCATACTGAATTGGACTGAGTATATTTGAGTGTGATCAGCGCTACGATCAGATCGCGGACCGCTTCCTCAGGCAGATCTTTTTTCTCTGTTACGACATTGGAGAGAAGTTCTCTGTCGATCCTGAAGAAATTGTGTCCCTGCTCGAATGTGATCCCGAAGACCTGCTTGGTCTCTTTCTCGGCCGGCATGTACTCAGGATCGATCTGCACGATATTGTATCCGCCGTTCTTCTTGGCTTTGAGCATCTCAAGCGCTTCATCTGTATAGCCCGGCGCGATCACTCCGTCAGATACTTCCCTCTTGATCAGTCTTGCGGTCGTCGCGTCGCAGACATCTGAAAGCGCGATCCAGTCGCCAAAAGAGCACATCCTGTCGGTTCCCCTCGCTCTCGCGTACGCGCACGCAAGCGGAGAATCATCGAGACCTTTGATATCGTCGACGAAGCATGCCTTCTTGAGCTTGTCCGGGAGCACTGTTCCGACAGCCGCGCTCGTAGGACTCACGTGCTTGAAGGAAGCCGCAGCCGGCATCCCCAGAGCCTCTTTTAGTTCTTTTACAAGCTGCCAGGAATTGAGTGCATCGAGAAAATTGATATATCCGGGTCTTCCGTTCAGTATCTCGAGCGGCAGATCCGATCCGTCTGCCATAAAGATCCTTGCCGGCTTCTGATTAGGGTTGCATCCGTACTTCAGTTCAAATTCCTTCATTTTTTACTCCTGTTTAGTCAGATATGTGTCATGCCGCAGCGATGCGGCGTTTCAGAACCTTGTTAATTATGCTTGTTGAAAAGTCTGGTCTCGGTCTCGCCGGTTGCAAGATCCGTGTATCTTACGTAGAGCGAGATCTTGTTGTCCTCGTCGAGAGCGTTCCAGATCTCTTCCGCGAACTCGTCTATGCTTTCCGGGATCGCGATGCGCTGCGGTTCTCCGCTGAACGTAGGCAGAGGGGATCCGTCGCACTCATAGGTATGGATGAAGTGTCCGAGTCCGGGGATCGGGCTGTATTCGTAGCCAAAACGGTTGCATGCGCTTCCCTCTGCATCTGCGCTCTTAAGGATGCTCATCCTGTAAGCGAATCCGGCGTTATCACCGAATTCGATCTCGGCGCTTATCCTCGGAGTGAAGTTAGGAGCGTCAGGCTCGAATGTCCTCTCTTCGAGGGACTTGTAGAAATCCTTACCGCTCATCAGGCCTTCGACCACGGTGTCAGTCTGGTTGCCGTTAGTCACGACAAGGTGATTGTCTTTCTGCCTTACGGCAGCGTATATGATCAGGCTCGGGTCTTCGAGCTTTGAGATATCAAAAGGTTCTGTAAAGACAGCGCCGTCTCTGACGCTGAATACTCTGTTTCTCGAGTTTTCCGATCTGCCCATGATAAAATAGGCAGCTACAGCCTTTCCCGCATCCGGTGTCTCGCCGACGATGATGCCGCGGCCCGGATAGGTATTGCCTTTTACTGCCTCACTGAAGTTCTGTACTCTGTACACATCCATTATTTCTGTCCCTTTCTTCTGTCATCCTGTCGCACAGCATGCTCACTGCGGCAGGCAGTATCACCCATTCAGCTTCCTCCATGACGCGCCTCTGCAGCATCTCCGGGGTGTCGCCCGGCAATACGTCCACTGCTTTCTGGGCGATGATCTCGCCTCCGTCAGCGACGCCGTTCACAAAATGAACTGTGGCGCCTGTCACCTTTACGCCGCGCTCAAGCGCAGCGATGTGAGGAGTCAGTCCGTAGAAGCCCTCTCCGCTGAAAGCAGGGATGAGGGACGGGTGTATGTTGACTATCCTGTGATCATAGCGATCGGTAAAATCGCCTGAAAGGATATTGAGAAATCCCGCAAGCACGATCAGCTCTATGCCTTCTTCCTCGAAGAGCTCGATCATCCTCGCTTCGAAGCCCTCCTGACCGCCGTATGCCTTGCGGGTGACGATCTCGCCTCTGATGCCTGCATTGCGTGCGCGCTCTATGGCGTAAGCGCTCTTTCTGTTGCATATCACCAGCGCGATCTCGCCGTTTTTGATTTTGCCTGACCGCTCAGCGTCGATGAGTGCCTGCAGGTTGGTCCCGCCTCCGCTCACCAGCACAGCGATCCTGATCTTATTGCTCATTCATGCTCCTCTCAGGATCTAAACGATCTCGATCTTGTCAGCTGATTTAACGATGCTTCCGATAATATACGGGGATTCTCCCGCATTCCTGAGGATCTCGATGGATCTCTCAGCATCTTCCGGGGCGACTACGACAGACATGCCGACACCCATGTTGAAGGTATTGAACATGTCGCGTTCGCTTATGGCTCCGACCTCTGCGATCATATCGAAGATAGGAAGGATCCTGATAGACTTTCTGTCTATCCTTGCCCCGAGTCCGTCCGGGATGCTTCTCGGAATGTTCTCATAGAAGCCTCCGCCGGTGATATGCGATATGCCCTTGACCTTGATCTCATCGAGAAGCGCCAGGATCGGCTTCACGTATATCTTCGTAGGCTCAAGCAGTGTCTCTCCAAGGGATCTTCCGCCAAGGAGCGAATTGCCGGCGGTAAGAGCCATCAGATCCGGTTTTTCCAGATTGAACACCTTGCGCACGAGCGAGAACCCGTTGGAGTGGACTCCGCTGGAAGGAAGGGCGATCACGATGTCTCCCTCAGCCATCCTTGTATTGTCGATAATCTTGCTTTTATCTACAACGCCTGTGACATATCCTGCCAGGTCGTATTCATTCTCAGGATAGAATCCGGGCATCTCGGCAGTCTCTCCTCCGATGAGAGCAGCGCCTGAACGCACACAGCCTTCGCACACGCCCGCGACGATCTGCTCGATCCTCTCAGGGATGTTCTTGCCGCACGCGATGTAATCAAGGAAGAAAAGCGGCTTTGCTCCGGCGCAGATCACGTCATTGACGCACATTGCAACGCAGTCGATGCCTATGGTGTCATGCTTGTCGAGCAGAAAAGCCAGTTTGAGCTTTGTGCCGACTCCGTCTGTTCCGCTTACCAGTACCGGCTTCTCGATGCCTGTCAGGTCGAGTTCAAACAGACCGCCGAAACCGCCGACTCCTCCCATGACTCCCGGGATGACTGTTTTTGCGATGTGGCTCTTCATCAGTTCGACTGCTCTGTAGCCCGCTGTGATATCTACTCCGGCAGCAGCATAGCTGTCAGATCTTGATTTTGTATTCATTGATTCCTCTCTTGCTTCCTGTATCCGAAGTGATGTACGGATCTCTGTACAGACAATTATAGCCGGATCCGGGATCCGTGATCCGACTATAATCATTTTATCATAATTACTGACTCTTTGTCGCTAAAACCCTTGCAGATGAGCCATTCCGCTCTATTCCTCGCCTGTCCAGCAGTATGTGCAGAGCTTGCATCTGTCGATTCCGATGGCTTCAATGACACCGTCAAGTGTCTGGAATTCCAGAGTGTCAAATCCCATCTTTTTGGCGATGGCTTTGCGCAGCTTTTTGCCCCTTTCGGTAGATGCGTCAGCATATTCGTCTATATGCTTCATGCCCTCCTTGCCTTCAAGTTCGGCGATCGTCCGTCTCGACAGAAGATCCATGTCGCTGTTGTTTCTGGAGAAGTTCAGATACTTGCACGCGTACATGATCGGAGGGCAGGCTGATCTCATGTGAACGGCCTCAGCTCCGTTGTCGTAGAGGAACTCAACAGTCTCTCTGAGCTGCGTGCCTCTGACGATAGAGTCATCGACGAAAAGCAGCTTCTTGCCCTTGATCAGCTCGACGACCGGGATCTGTTTCATCTTGGCTACTTTGTTGCGCTCCTCCTGCGTCGTAGGCATGAAGCTTCTTGCCCATGTCGGAGTGTATTTGATGAAGGCGCGCGCAAATGGCAGATGTGTCTCATTTGAATATCCTATGGCGTGCGGTGTGCCGCTGTCAGGAACGCCGCCGACATAGTCTACGTCAGAGATATCAAAACCGTTGTCTATATCGTTCTTCGCGAGGATCCTGCCGTTCTTGTATCTCATCACCTCGACATTGACGCCCTCATATGTCGTAGTAGGGTAGCCGTAATAACTCCAGAGGAAAGCGCAGATCTTCATTTCATTGCCCGGTGCCACCAGCTGTCTGATGCCATCCGGTGAAAGCTCGACGATCTCTCCCGGACCGAGGTCTCTTTGCTCCTCGTACCCCATTTTGGACAGAGTATATGACTCAAAAGCGACCGCGCTGGAGTGTTCTCCGATCCCGACTCTGATCGGAAGTCTCCCCAGAGGATCGCGCGCAGCGATGATGTTTCCGCCTTCTTTGAGGATCAGTATGGATGACGTGCCGTCGATCATCTTCTGAGCGTAGCGTATGCCTTCGACCAGGTCATCCTTATCTGATATAAGCGCTGCGACAAGCTCAGTCTGATTGATCTTGCCTCCTGTCTTGGCCTCAAGATGGCCATGCGCGCGGCTGAGTACATGGTCGATCATCTCATCTCTGTTGTTGATGATGCCTATAGTGGATATCGCGAAAGTCCCGCTCACAGATCTGAACAGCAGCGGCTGAGGATCCATATCACTGATGCATCCTATCGCTGATGTACCGCTCATCTTGCTGACGATTCCCTCGAACTTAGTCCTGAACGGCGCGTTCTCTATATTGTGGATCTCTCTCTGAAAACCGATCTCAGGATCGTATGCGGCGATGCCGCCTCTCCTGGTACCGAGATGTGAATGATAGTCTGTACCGAAATACACATCAAGTATGCAGTCTTCATTAGAGGTTATTCCGAAAAAGCCTCCCATAAGGCCTCCTTTAATCTATATTGATACCCTTTTCCGGCATAATGCAGCCGGAATGCATTTTATTATTCAGCGAAGAAAAGCTCGTTGAGCTTAAGCGGCTCGATGTACTCGCCGTTCTTGTAGACTCTCATGTTGCCGGAAGCGATCTCGTCGATGAGCATCACTTTTCCTTCTGCGTCATATCCGAACTCAAACTTGATGTCATAGAGATCGAGTCCCTTTTCCTTCATGTCGTCTGCGACGATCTTGGTGATCTGCTGTGTCATTGTCTTGAGCTCGTCATACTGCTCTTCAGTCATAACACCGAGAACAACAAGTCCGTCCTTAGTAACCAGCGGATCTCCGAGAGCGTCATTCTTGAAGGTTGTCTCTACATAAGCAGGAAGATCTGAACCGGCCTCGATATACTCGCCGTATCTCTTGATGAAACTGCCTACAGCCTTGAGTCTGCAGATTACCTCGAGTCCGTGTCCGAACACCTTTGCAGGCTTTACTTCCATTGTTGTCTCATCGAAATTAGCCTGGACATAGTGAGTTCTGATGCCTGCATCATTGATCTTTTTGAAATAATAATCTGTCATCTGAAGGTTGATATCGCCGACTCCGTCGATGGTCAGACCGATCTGGTTTTCGCCCGGATCGAACTTTCCGTCCTTGCCTGTGACATCATCCTTGAATTTGAGCAGATAGTTGCCGTTCTCGAGTTCAAATACGTTCTTGGTTTTTCCGGTGTAAACAAGTTTCATAGTGCTTCTCCTTTTATCTACTATGTTATGAAATGACTACTTCATCCGGGCCTGTATGCCTGCGTCTTTTTCAAGTACTGCTTCAGCCTCCGCGCTCCTTCTTGCGTCAAGCGCGCCTGCGAGTTCCTCATCGGCTGTCGCAAGGATCTGGGCAGCGAGCAGCGCAGCATTCTTTCCGCCGTCAATCGCCACTGTCGCGACCGGGATGCCGCTCGGCATCATCACAGTTGAAAGAAGCGCGTCCATGCCGTCAAGCGCAGCGCTTTTGCATGGAACTCCGATGACCGGGAGTGTGGTATTGGCAGCGATAGCTCCCGCAAGATGCGCGGCCATCCCCGCAAACGCGATCACAACGCCGAACCCTTCCTCTCTCGCAGACAGAGCCCAGGCTCTCGCCTCAGCCGGTGTCCTGTGAGCAGAATACACATGCGCTTCATATGGGATCCCCAGCTCGTCGAGTACTCCTGCGGCTTTCTTCACTACAGGCAGATCGCTGTCGCTTCCCATGATAAGTCCGACTTTTTTCATTGCTTCACTCTCCTTTTGTATCGGCAGTTAACAGGTCTTACGGCTCTGCCGGTGCAGAGCCTCCCGTCTTTCAGAAATACATTCTGAATTTTCGCACTTTGAGGATTCTAATTCAAATAAACCAGGCGGTTTTTCGTAATGTTTTAGTCTTTATACACAGGGCGTTCGACTGTGTCCGTTATTTTTTCTGTTTCAGGCGGATTTTGTTCGGATAATGTATCTTTTACCACGATCGTCTGATCAATCTGCGGCGACGGCGGGATCTGTGCTTCTTCGGCAGCAGCCCTCTCAAACTCCGCAAACAACTCGTCTACGTCGGCGCTGGCTTCAGGCTCAGCGATCTCAGGCTCCGGTGCTGTTTCCGGTGAAGGCATGACAAATGTCATCCTCTCGTCCGTAGCATTTCCGTCCATGATCAGCGTGTTCCTGTCAGACGCGTCCGGCCTGTCCTCATGAGGAGTCCTTGGGATCTTCGGGACCGGTACCGGGATCTCCTCAGTCCTGACCCTTTCCTCTGCGATCTCATCCGCAAGTTCACTGAGCATAGACTTTCCTTCGGCCGCGATGTTTTTGATGGACAGACCTCCGTCCTGGGCAAGATGCGCGAGATCCGCGAGGTTGTGTTTTTTCTTTTCTTTGCGCTTTCTCGGCTTGACTTCTCCCGGGTATGTCGTCCTGCCCGCCTGAAGCGGTATATCCTGTCTTTTATATGCTTTTTCCTGTCTGCTCCGCTCAGCTTCCTCTCTCAGGGACTCTCTTTCAGCTTCTTTTTTTGTGTCACTGCGGAACAACGACGCTATTCCATGTACTATAGCCCGGAGCACAGCAAATATGAAGAACATGACAAGGAAGCCCGCGACCCCCGAGGCCATGTCTTCTGTCTCCATGCTCCCCGTTCCGGAGAACCACTGGCCTATCTCAATGGCAAAGGTGATCACCAGTATCAGAGTGAATGTATACAGCCAGGATATGACCATCGTATGACCGGTCTCTGCCAGTAGTTTGAACAGAGGATATGTCACGAATATAAGCATCATCCCGAGAAGGCCGATGACTATGAAATGCAGCTGCTTGTCGTCAAAGTACCAGCCTCCGCTGTTATTTATATTCAGAATGTGGTCGTGTACTCCCGCGACCCAGTAAATAGCTCTGTATAATAGATCTACCATAATTGATTTCCTTTTCTGTTGATTCGTTTTCCTTATATATTTATATGTCCCTCGCTAAACTGAAGTTTAAATCTCAGTATGCAAAGGACTAAATTCCTTCATCCGTGCTTATTATATATGATTTATTTCAGACTATGTGTCTGTTGTCTGGTTTTTTTGCATACTGCGTATTATAGGTTATCTGTCCTGCGAAATCCACATGTTTTCAGTATTCCGGACAAACAAAAGGGAGCTCACGGATCATCCGTAAGCTCCTTTTAGGTTTAGAATATGTCAGATCCGGCCGGATCCTTGCAGCGGCTGTTCAGTTATAGGGAATGTCCTTAATCTTTCTTCCTGCGTCTGTATACTGCAGCGCCTCCGAGGCCGCCCGCTGCTGCAAGCAGGATCGCTATCCAGAGTCCTGCATTGGTCTCGTCACCGGTCTTAATGCCCTTCTTCGTCTTGTCTGCAGGAGGTACCTTACCATCCGGCGGGATCTTGTCTTTCGGAGGATCCTCTTTGTCAGGAGGTGTCAGCGTATTAGTGAATGTGATCTTCGCGCCTCCGGATACTTCCTGGCTCTGTACGGTCAGACTGCCCTTTTCGTCGTCTGCGACCGCCACTGTGACCGTATATTCCGAAGTGTCATAGACGATGTCTTTGTCGGCATTCTGAGGAATGACTTCTCTGACAGTAAAGCTGTATGTGCCCACTCTGTCGTATCTGATCTTTCCGAAAGTCACCGATCCGTCAGCAGCGTTCTTTTCGACTGTCTGTGCCGGAAGCTTGGCATTGCCGGCGGTGAAATCATCTGCTGCCTCGATGCTGAACGAGAACTGACCTGCTGAGAGGTTTCCGCCCTTGAGCACTTTGCTGATGCTTACATCATCCGTTACCGATGCCTCCGTCGGCTCAGGTTCATATGTATTCTCAAACTCAAACATCGGAGCTGACTCAGGGTCTGTCACTGCTGTCAGGTGGCCGGCTCCGTCATCACGTACTGTGATGCTGACCGTTTCTGTGCTGCCGTCGTAAGTCACGCCCTTCAGATCGCCGGCTTCTTCAGTGATCTCATAAACGAAGGTTTTTTCACTTGAATCGCCGAGATCTCCCTTGGTAAATTCAATATCTCCGAAGTGTACCGCTCCGCCGATATCGTTCTGCGCAGTGCTCTTTTCCGGGGCAGGTGCTCCGTCAAGCGCCTTTGCGGTGAATGTGAAGTCTCCTTCCTTCAGCGTCCTGCTGCCCTTCTCTGTAGTGAAGTGCTTGAGTCCGTCAAGAGGAACTGTCACTGTGTCTGTAACATAACGGTTTTCAAAAGCGATGCCTGTGCTTGCGTCAGAAGCTGTTTCCAGCGAGCCCTGACCGTTATCTGTCACAGAGACTTCGAACGTGAACGTCTGCGGGTTAAACTGGAACGCGCTGCCGGTTTCTTTTTCTGTCACGACATAGCTGATGTGGTATACACCGTCTGCGTCTCTTGTCGCTGCGCCGCTTGCAAGCAGCTGCTTGAGCAGTGTCGTGTTGTATGTGATCGCGCCGAATGTGATCGCAGCTTCCTCTCCGGCTTCCGCGGCTTCATTCTCTCCTGAACATACCACTGTCGTGAGGTCATCGCCATTGGCGTAGCGGACCTCGAAAGAGAACTGGCCCTTTGTCATAGCCATGCCGGTCTCCTGACCCTTGGATGAGAGGAATACAAACTGCGGCTTTTCGCTCAGATCAGCTGTCGCGCCGCCTGTTGTCACATCCTCTTCATTCTCCAGAGGTGTGATGCTTTCGTCTGTGTCTCCTGCCTCTTTTCCGGTGAGATCAGAATCGGATCCGCTGTTGCTCTCCTCATCCTGTCCGCTGCTGTCACTGCCGGACGCGCTGTCTGCTGCAGGCTCTTCTTCGTTATTTCCCGCCTCTGCATCAGGAGCCTTGCTGTCAGCTTTCTCTTCTGCTGCTGCCGGGGCCTTCTTTGGCTCGTCGGTCTCTTCCTTGCCGTCATCCGACTGGCCTGTCAGCGTTTTCCTGCCTTCAGGTGTGAAGCTGCCGGACGCGCTGTAAGTGTTCGTGAACGTTATGTCCTTCGCTTCAGGAGTCTGCGATGTCACCTTGAGGGCATTGCCGTCCGCCTCCACTACTACCGTTACAGTCTTAGCTTCTCTGTCATAAGTCATGCCGTTTCCGTCGACAGCAGGTGCTTTCTCGGTCACATCGAACTTATATGTTCCGGCTTTTTTGAATGTGACATTGCCGAAGGAGAATGCTCCCGCGCTTCCGTCTTCCGCTGCCGGCGCCTCTGCGCTGCCTGACTGTAATACGACCGTGCCGTCTGCGATCGCAGCCTTTGTCGCTTCATCGCTTCCGGCAAGTTCGAATTCAAACTCTCCGGCTTTCATATCTCTGCCGTTGAGCGTCTTGCTTCCGCTGATCTGCGTCTTAGTATACCGGACATGGGTGTTGGTCACTGTAAGGCCGTCTTCAGAGTATGATTCTGCATAGCCTGCAGGTACAGATGGTTCCTGCACTGTATACTTTATCTCTTTGGCGACTTCTCCGGACTTGTACTTAGGCAGACCGGTGAAAGTATGTGACCATGATCCGTCCTGTCCCGGCAAAGTGACTTCTTTGTCTGCGACCGGTGTTCCGTCAGCGAGCAGAGTCAGCCTGACGGTCTCCGGTCTGATCCCGTCCGCGTCATTATCGTCATCCCAGATCTTGCTGACTGTCACATCTGTCGTTTCAAGATCATGAGTATTGGTGATCTCGACTGTATAGCCTGTTTTATCTTCGTTCCATACAAGGCTGCCTGTTTCACCTGTATAGATGCTCTTGCCGGATTCATCCGTCACAGGATCTTCAGTTACAGTGTAGCCGATCGCGCTTCCATCATCGTTGTACAGAGGGATGCCGCTAAATGTGTGCTTCCATTCAGCACCGCTCAGAGTCGCGCTGCCGACCTCAGTATTTCCTTTCATGAGGTGCACAGTGACGTTTTCAGGTCTCACTCCGTCACGGTTGTTGTCATCTTCCCACTTTTTGCTGACAGTAATGCTGCCCTTGAGTGCGTTGGTGATGTCTGTTCCTGTGACGTTGTATGCCTGCTGAGGCGTATCATATGAATTGAAATCCCACAATACGCCGTCATAGTAGATGTCATAATCCGCCTCATTGGAATTCTTGCCCATCACCTTGTTCTCACGCACTGAATAGGTAAAAGGATTTCCTGCGTCATCATATTTCGGCAGATTTGAATATGTGTATCTGTTTCCGTCCCAGTTCAGGGCCATGTCTCCGCTGAGATTCAGGCTGCGCTTGGAAACAGCGGAACTTTCCCGGTAGAGAACGAGTCCTATATCCTGAGCATTATTGTGTTCTTTATCACCATCGAGCCAGGTCTTGGTACCGCTGAAGGAAGTAATGCCTCGGAGTGTGTTGGTGAAGTTTCTTCCGGTGGAATCCGGTTTGCATTCATACCAGTCTCCCTTGGACGGATCTGTGTTGATCGCATCAGAAACGGTTTCTTCTGTGGTGTACCTGTACTCGTATCTGCGTTCATCAAATTTCGGAAGGTTCTCGAATTTGTATGTATCTCCGCTCCATACAGGTGTCAGGTCCATCACCTCAGGGTTCCCGTATTTTTTATTGTCAGGATCCCAGGCTGCGCGCCTGAGAGTGACAGTGATCTCCTCAGCATTGTTATGCTGCTTTCCGCCGTCATTCCATGTCTTTTTGCCCTGAATGGTGATCTGCTGCTGCTTGAGCGTGTTGATGATGTCATTGCCGTTCTGCGTGACATCAAAACCTGCAGGCGGAGTTTCTGTTACGATGTATTCGTATTTGTTTCCGTCCTTATCATAAGCAGGCAATCCCGAAATGGTATATCTGCCGCCGTCCCACGATATCTGCGACCTGTCGAAAGGATATTCTACAGCTTCACTGTCATCCTGTCCCTGCAGCTTCTGCTTCAGTGTAAGGGACAGAGCTTCATTGTCAACATGGCTCGCGTCGCCGGCGACCCATGTCTTGGTTCCCTCCGCTGTAGTCAGCAGTTTGTTGACAACAACGTAGTTCTCCGCGAGACCGTTGCTTTCAAACCCCGTATCGATAGCAGGATGTCTATGACTCCGTTTTCCCTCTGATACAGCTTGACTGTTTCTTCTCCGCTGTTGATCACGCCCGGGTTGAGAGATGCATCGGTGACTTTGTAGCCTGATGTGATCTCCATATACCCGTCCTCGTCGAACCCATCCAGAGCGACTTCATTCCCATCGATCTTAAGGTAGCGCACATGATAGCCCTCGTCCGGTTTTACGGTGATCACCTGCGGCCTGCCGTAGTCTCTGTATCTCCACTCGCCCTGCTCGGTGATCTCTCCGCCATTGGAGTTGACTGTGCTTTCGTCGACAGTCGCTTTCAGTTTGAACGGCTTGATCTGCATGAAGAGCGCCGTGCCGCAGCCGGAGCCCGTCCATCTGATCTTGAAGCCTGTATCGCTTATATCCGCCCTGCATACAAATCCCGAATTGAGAGTATTGCTGTCCTGACTCAGAGCCCATCCTCTGAGTCTTCCGTCAGCCTGCTCTGCAAAGCGTGTATGACCGACCTGGGTATACTTGTTACCTACAAGAGGAACTGTGTATATGGTGTCCTCAAATCCGTCGATAAGAGAGACGCTCTCATTACGCGGGGAAGCCGATGTGCCATGATTGGACGTAATATCTACGTCTACAAATGAAAGCAGTACATTTCCTTCGTTCACGCCATGGATATCAAAAGTCATATCCATGGAAAGACCGCCCATCATATGACTTGAGTCTGACGGACCGGCCCACAGAGTAGATGAACCCGCAAAGAATACTCTTTGCCAGTTCCTGTTCACTGTTCTGTTGACACTGAGATTATCCACCTTGATAGTTACGTTCGCCTTGCTGCCCGTAGACGTGCCGTCAAGAATGGTGACTCCGTCTTTGAATTCAAGCGTAAAGTAATGATCTGTGGATATTAATGTATTAGTCAGTGTCCCCTTTGGCCTGAATCCGATATCTGTTCCCCGCGGCGAATCATCAGGCATATTGGTCCCGCTGCTGTTGCACTTAAAGAATACTCTTTCCCCGTCAGGCACAAGATTGCCGTCGGCATCATACTCAGTAATCTTCGCCTTGCCAGGCACGAAATTGCTCGAATTGAACACGACCTGCGTGCCCTGTATATAGTCTGTCTGCAACCCCGGCTGGATGAACCAGTGTGTTCCGCCATCCGCCTGGACTTTTTCTGATTCGTAAGTCATATCGTCTATGACTTCATCTGAAATGTTATCAGGATAATCATAGGCGCTCACTATCTCACCCTGACTGACGGCTGCTTCATAACCCGCCACAGGCTGCTCCTCGACAGTATACTGGATCTCTTTTCCGCTGTCGTCAAAACGCGGTACATCTTCAAATACACCTGTCCATTTGCCTTCGCTGTCAGCCTTGATCGTGATCGACCTGACGACTTCGCTGCCGCTTTTCAGATCCACCGTTATGCTTTCAGGTCTTTTGCCGTCAGCATCATTTCCGTCCTGCCAGACCTTTTCAACATCAATGCTGATAGTCTGGTCCACCGGCGGGGTATCATCGTCCGCAGCAAAAATGTCCGCAGAAACTCCCTGCAGAACAAATGCCAGACTCAAAAGTATTACGCTGATCGTATATAAGATTTTCCTGTTCACAAAACACCTCCGTGAGGCAGACCGGGACAGACCGGTCATGCCAAGCAATGGTATTTTATCAATTGTTTCACCGGAGCGCAACTGATCAGCAACATTATTATCGGCCGCTGAAACCATTGATTTTTCAACGGGAAAAACTTCCCCGCGAAAAACGCAGGAGGCGGGGTTGTCGCCCCCGCTTCCTGCGCTGCTTGTTGTAAATATCATCTCTGATCTCTGAGCTTTTGCCCGGTTACTTTACTCTCACGGCTACCGGGCAGGAGATATTGCCGATGTAATTTGTACTGCCTACCTTCCTGATCTCCCTGACCTGAACGTAGTAGGTGGTCCCGCTCTTAAGTTTCTGCACCTTACCGTTCACTTTAATGTCTCTGACAGTGATGCTCGTTGCTGTCGCGCCTGCTGACTTGATGTTCTGGGCGGCCCCGGCTCCGTTTTTGTTCGTTGTATACAGTACCTGATATCCTGTAGCTCTTGAGTCTCTCGCCCAGCTCATGGTGAAGGTTCCTTTGCTGTTTGAAGTGAGCCTTATCTTCTGGGTTGTGAAGAAATACCTGTATACTGTGTCGGAATATGGGCCGTACGATTTATCATTGGCAGCAGAGGCAGCTTTGATCGGTCTTACCTTTATCTCATAAAGTCCTCCGATCGTGAGTCCCGTGGTTGCACCGCGCGATACATTGCCGACTTCCTTTTTTGCCCAGTTCGATGCTCCGCGGGCTCTCCAGCAGATCTCATAACCGGTAGCCCCTGGGACTTTATCCCAGATCACATCATTCGTTTTCTTAGCAGAATTCGCGACTGTGTTGCGGATAGTCGTCTTTGCCAGAGTGACCTTAGGGATGATCTCTGTCCTGGTTTTTCCGCAGGCAGTGCACTTATATTCTTTTTTCCCGGTCCTGGAAGCATTTGCTTTCAGAGTTACCCTTCCGGCATCCCAGCTGTGAGCATACGGATCGATCACCCTGTTTTCGAGTTCTTTTGTCTGGGTAGAGAATGCTTCGCTTTTGAATGATGCTGTGTATGCTGTGATGCCTTTGCTCACACACGTAGCTTTTTTCTTGATGGAAGCCCTTGTTCTCACTGTTTCTTCGACTTCTTCATCACACTCCGTGCAGACTGCCGTTGCGATCACCTCTCTGTTATCTGAAGACCACTTGTATTCAGGTTCGCTGTAGCTGTGCTTCTGCAGCGGTATTTCCAGTTCTTCATCTGAAAGCTCTTTTGTTCCGGCTTCGTCAGCAAAAGCTTTTCCGCAGATCTCGCAGGTATAATGCTCTTTGATCCCCTCTTCACTGCATGATGCCGGTTCTCCCTCATCAAGGAAGAGTGAATGTTCGTGCGCCCCGTATTCATAGTCCTCTTCACCGCAGATCTCGCAGAATCTCATCCTGTATTTTGGGGAAGCGGCTGTGTTCCAGTCGTCCCATTCGCCCCATTCATGGCTTGGCCTTATTTCCAGCTCGCTCTCCGGTACCTCTTCCATGCCGTCTTCATCTTCAAAGCATTTATCGCAGATCTCGCAGAAATAGTGTTCACGTACTCCTTTTGAGCCGGAGCTGCAGTCAGGCTCTTCACCCGGATAATACAGAATGCTGTGAACATGAGGGACCTGTTTTACATAAACAGCGTTCGTAACCTCACACGAAACTCCCTGATATGAGTAGAAGAGAGAGTAGTACCCTTTTACCCACGGACTTTCGTCCTGTGTATCATAACATTCCGGATCGTCTTCCGGATAATCCCAGTATTCTTCGTCGGCCTTGCCGTGTTTATTGATGAATGCGGATTCATCTTCATAAAAAGTATATGAATCGCTGCTGCCATCAAGATATCTTACAGTCAGGACGTCACCCTGTGAAAACTGATCATAATCATCAAAATATTCTTCATAGCCTTCTTCCTGCTCCAGGTTGATCTGCTGCGTTTTCTTGTAAGATATCGACCAGACATTGCTCGTTACGCCCTTTACATTGACATCACATCTGACAACATAATCATCATGCTCTCCGTCATCAACCGCTGAATATGACGGGTCATCAAGCATGCAGAAGCTTACAGTATTCGCGCCAACCGCATATGCATTCTGACCATCTTTGAATTCAAGCCAGAATGATTCCGTATAGGTATCCTCCAGATCGTTTCCGTCAGGATCCTTGAATCCGCTGTCTTCGTCATCATCACCGCCACCGGTGTAAGTATACTTAACCGAAGTGCCGTTATCTAACCCAACAACCAGTGTATCCCCGCTCTGCGGCCAGTTGCAGTTGAGCCAATTCGCGTCTTTTACTCCCGCATATGCTTCGAGCGGATCGTTTCCGGCTTTCTGTGTATATTTCAGAGACCTGACGGCAGGAGCCTTTTCCTGACCGGTGACCGGAAGCGGATCTTTCGCAGTCATATCTCCGATTTTTACCATTATATAGTTGACACCTTCCGCAAAAGCTGTCACATCCGGATCAGAGAAATCAAAGTAAAACGTCAACGGATCGATATTGTATTCAGCATCCGGATAAGTGCTGTTTTCTTCGTCCAGGTAAAACCACTCGAAATCCTGATCATAGAGGTATAAAGCAAACGATCCGTCTGAGTACTTAAGCCTGATCTGTTCGCCGTCATGCCCGAACCATCCGACGAGCTGCTGGCTGCCTATATATCCTTTGTAATCATAATCCGTATCATAGACACACTCAGTAAGAACCGGCTCCTCGTCCTCTCCTTCATCATCTGCAGCATCTGCTGCTGTTTCAGGCGTCTGGGCTGCCGCCTTCTCCTCGGCTGGCTGCGCATCGTCAGCACCTTCATCAGCAGAAACCTCTGCCGGTTCTGTCTGTACTGCGACCTCTGCCGCCTCGTTTTCGCCTGGATTTTCAGCCTCTCCCTCTGCAAACGCCGATGCCGGCATGAATGTAAGCACCAGTGCCAGAGTCAGAAGCATTGCAAATAACCGTTTTTTCATAATCATTCCCCTCTGAAACCATACATTGATAATTATTGATAAAAGTATACCTTCTGTCTGAACAAGACTTCAATTCAAGTGCAAAAACTGCAGATTTAAGCACAAAAAAAGCAGCGCTGTTTCAAGCGCGCCTTGCACAGCGCTGAACGCATGGTTAGCATACGTCCTTCGCTGTCATGTTTTCAGAGGCCGGGTCATTTGACGGTCCTGCTCTCCTCGCGTTTATGGTATTCCTCTCTGAAAGCCTTGCTGTATCCCCGGCTGATGATTATCCCGGCGCCGTTTCTCATATGGACGCTGCGTGAATCGATCTCCTTGATCTTATCAAGGTTTACTGCGAAGCTGTTGTGGCAGCGCGCAAAACGTCCCCGCGGCAGCATATCAAAGATATTCGATATGCGGTCTCTGACCTCATACCTCCGGTTGTGTGTCACGATCACGGTCCTTCGATCCCGGCGTTCAAGATAGATTATGTCCCGGCATGGAATGGACGCGGTGATGCCATCTGTTGTTCTTATCACAAGGTTGGACTTGCGCTCATTGTCTATACGATAATACTTGTCGACGATCTCCGGGAGTCTTTCTGCCAGCTGCTCCTTGAGCGCAAACCACAGATGCTCAGTCCTGTACGCGTCCAGAGCATGGTCAAGGTTTTCCGTGACATATATGACCAGGCATCGTGGAAACAGCTGATTTATCTGTTTTACCGCAGTTATTCCTGCCGGCTCAGCAGTATCGGGATCCTCCGACTGTAACCGGGAAAACTCCGTGTCGCAGAGCAGCACGTCAGGAGCAAGCCCGTCACTGGCAAGCAAATCGCGCGGATCATCATAGCAGCTGATCCTGATCTCAGCTCCTATTATGGCTGCGTAATCATGCAGGATCTGTGATTCCTGCTCCTGCCATCTTTTGTTTTCATCGCAAAGGAAAATTCTGACCATGACTAAAACCTGTATCAAAGAAAAGCGGAAGAGGAGGACAGCCTGAATCGTTCAGACTGTCCTCCGTTTCTTTTAAGCTTAAAAATGTGTCAATGCTTCATCGCAAAAGCTTATTCGAACTTCACATGATAGTATCCCGAGCTTGTAGGGGTGAGTTTCTGTACCATGATATAGTATGTCACGCCCCTCTTGGCGCTGAAAGATGTCCACATCTTCGCGAGACTTGGCGTCAGGATCCTCCTGCTGATCTGCCTGTTGCCCTCATAGATATACCATACAAGCTGATCATTGGTACCGCCGGTCAGCGTGACCGTGGTATAGCTCTGCCAGTTGGTGAACTTGAACCAGCGGACATTGTTTTCTCCCGCAACGACCAGACCCTTCTGAGCCTTTCCCTTGCTCAGGTTCGTTGCTTTTGCTTTTGATATACCGTTTGTAGACAGCCATGATCCGTTCACGACCTTGATACGGCTCATTCCCGGTGTACCACTTGGCCATGCGACTTTAATCAGATAGTAGCGGTTAGCTCTTACTCCGAATACCGGTGTATAGTTAACAGTTACCTGCTTAGCAACAACCTTTCCACTGGCATCACAGACTGTGATCTTGGATCTTTCGTCCGTAAAGATGCGCATATATCCTGTAGACCTAGGATAGAACTTGTATGTTTTTACCTGTGATGTTTTTGCAATACCTACAGCGCGTTGCTGCTGGTTCACAAGAGTCGTTCCCTGCAGGTCAGGAGCGACGCTGGCTCTGAGGTGTGTGACTGTTCCGCTGGTCTTGCAGAACGCCATAATGTAATAAGATCCCGCAGATGGTATTTCGAAAGAGTTCCAATAACTTTTGTTCGCTGTAGTCCAGTTACAGGAAGCATTACCCACAGCCTGACCGTTGCTGTTGTTGATGACCTCGATCGAGACTGCGTTTTTATTAGCGTAACCTGAAAGGTACAGAGTTCCCTTTTTTAACTGTACAACGCTGGTTTCTGCTATATAGTAATTAGAGTAGTAATGGTTGGAAGAGTCTCTCTTGCCTGTTGCTGTCATTGTTGAGTCAGTCCTTGCTGTTTCATTTTTAATGAAATCAGCGAAATCGCGATAATTCTGAACATAATGGACAGTGAGTTTTTCAGACAGTGAATTTCCCTTCAGCATCTCAGGCGAATCCTCATCGATCTCCTCATCGCTCGCACTGAGGTCCTCTTGCGTCTCACCAAGGATCTCCTCAGACACAGCACCCTGCTCTACGTCAGGAACTTCCTGATCTGTGAATGATGCGGGTTCAGCCTTTTTCTCTCCCTTAGATTCATTTGCGGCAAAGACCATCCCTGATGATGTGAATATCATCATCAGAACCATGATGAGCGCGATCCCTATTCGATAACTTTTCTTCATAATCTACGTATCCCTCCTTTACTATCAGCAACGCTGATCACTTTGCTGATATATAAGCTAACATTATCCCAACGTTACAGAACAATAATACCGCTGCATAGAGGACGCAGCGTCATTTGTATATATAATACACTATGATCGGCAAAATAAAAACAACGGATTGTATATACTTGTGCCGGGCAGCCTTTGCCGGAACAAAAAAAGCTGCCACATAAGTGACAGCTCCGTCATATCCGATCTTACTGCTCTGCGTCGAACGGCAGGATAGCAACAACTCTTGCTCTCTTGATTGCCTTAGCAACTGCTCTCTGATGCATAGCGCAGGTTCCTGTGACTCTTCTAGGGAGGATCTTTCCTCTCTCTGTGATGTACTTCTTAAGAGTCTCAGCATCCTTATAATCGATCTTCTTGTCCTTATCTGCGCAGAACTGGCAAACTTTTCTTCTTCTCATGCCAGTATTCGCACGTCTAGGTCTGTTGTTCATCATGATTCGTGCTTTCCCCTTTCTCTAGAATGGAATGTCATCCTCGGCTGCCTGGAATGTGTCCGGAAGATCATCAAAGCCGTCGAAAATTCCGCCGCTCTGTGATGATCCGCTGTTTCCCTGCGGTGCGCCGAAGCCGGTGTCCTGTCCGCTGAATCCGCTGTTGTTCGACTGTCCGTAGCTGTTTCCGCCCTGATAGCTTCTCTGACCGCCATTGTTCTGGCCGCCCTGTCCGCCGCTCAGGAACTCTACATTATTCGCAACAACATCAGTAGTGTATACGGTGACACCATCTCTGTTCTTATAGCTTCCGGTCTGGATCCTTCCCTGAACAGCAACTTTGCTTCCTTTGTTCAGATAACGGTCACAGTTCTCTGCCTGCTTGCCGAAAACAGTAACGCGTATGAAATCGGCTCCCTGGTCTTCACCATTTCTTCTCGGTCTGCTGACCGCGATGGTGAAATGACAGATAGCCATCTGTGTACTTGGGGCAAAACTCAATTCAGGATCTCTTGCGAGGTTTCCGATAAGTACTACGCTGTTCATTTCTGACCGCCTTTCACTACTCTTCGTCCTGACATACGATGATATGTCTCATAACGTTCTCATTGATCCTGAGTCTTCTGTCGAGTTCCTTAGGCAGTTCTGCATCAGCCTTGAAAGGAAGAACTACATAGTAACCAGTGTTCTTCTTGTTGATGCTGTAAGCAAGTCTTCTCTCGCCCCATACATCAGCCTCTCCGGCCTCG
>ONHU01000133.1 GCA_900317675.1 uncultured Eubacteriales bacterium | reverse complement strand
CGAGTATCCCCGCCGTCACCGGATTTCGGCACAACTCAAGGAGCTCTCCGTAACTGTATGCCTCCTCTTCCTCCATAGCGTGCTCGAACATAGCCGTGCAGCGTGAGTACTGCTTCTTCAGCTTGGCGGCAAATTCTTTAATTTCAGCGAACGTCTCATCCTTCTTGAGAGGAGCCGGTACGGATTTGAGAGCCTTGCCGCTGTTTGCCTTATACACGAAAAGTTCAGCCTTTCCATTCGGATCGACTATGATTTTAGCTGTATAACCGCTTATCTCCACTCCGTCGAGATATTTCTGATTCTGTGAAACAAGCTCCGTCTCCATCGCAAGAACAAGCCTGAGATCATCGGCATATCCGGCCGTTGTCGCCATATTTTTCAGCGCATACTGTACACTCATGGCTTCACTCTGCCTGCGCTGTGCGCCGAACTGCTTGCTTTCCTTGAGGAACTGCTGCAGGAACTCATAACGGTGCAGCTCATCCTGCCTGTCCTTTATCGGGATCAGACCATAGCTCATCAGAAGATCTTTATTGCGTTTATCGCATATTTTCTTTTCGAGCTCGTCCCGATCTACCTTTCCGGTCGCCGCATCAGCATATTTTCTCGCTCGCGTGTGCTTGCTGCCGTCCGCAATATACTTAGCCGCTTTGTAGAGAAGTGCAAAATTCTTTTCTCCGATTTTCTCATAGACCTCAAAGAACCAGTTCGTGTCGAAACACCCGTTATTCAGTTCTTCCGTCGTGAGCGGAGTATATCTCGCGATCACTGCCTTTTTGCGGTCGTCGAACCGTTCGTTCATATGTGCCATGAAGTAATAGCATCCGCTCTTAAAGCCTTCCATCTCGAGAACCTCTTCGGTCATGTCAAGCCACTGCGGCGCGTACATAGCTACTTCGATGAGGCGTTCTTTCGAGATCTTGTTCGCTTTGACAGCCTTGGCAAGATCCCCGGCAGTTTCCGCAGCAAGCGGATAACATACTTTGAGCAGATGGCTCATGCACTCCTTCTTGCCGTTCCCGCTGGTGTAAGAGTAATAGGTATTTCTGTCCAGGGGATCTTTCCCCAGAGCAAGCAGTATCTGCATGAGTCTCGAAATACTCTCTATACGGGAGATTCGCGAGACTGCTATTGAAAATACTGTCGGCGTATCTCCTCGTACAAGCTCCACATCCAAAATCAGATTAACAAGTTTCTCATAGACTTCAAGGCAGATCTTATAGAAGCGGCACTCCGTATCAACCGTCCGTTTTTCCTCATCCACAGGCGCGTATACCCGGAGATTCCGGATTGTATAGATCGAGATATTCGGCCGGAAGAGCTCTCCCAGCTCGCTGACTGCAAAACGAAGTCCTATTTTCTCAAACGCCGCCTTATAAAGAAAGTCTTTCGTAATGATTCCCAGCTCATACGCCTTCACGTAAGCGAACATCGAAAGGATATTACGAGTATTATTCGTGTAATTTATAGTCGGTTCATGCGCGTCGAACTGATATACCTGATCCACCTGATAAAGCAGCGGAAATACTGCGCTGAACTCATCATCGTTTTCGTAATGGCATGCGCGTGTAAGTATAGAGCGAAATTTATTTGTTCTGAGGAAGCATATCATAGGCCGCTGCTCGCTGCCGTACGTTGCATAACGGGATGGTGCCTTCTCCATCCAGCGAATATTCTCAGGCAGACGGATAGCCATTACGACAGCTGCCCGTGCGATTTCAGACGGTAATACCAGATTTCTTCTGCTCGCAATGATATCCAAAATCGTCAGGTACAGGCTGTGACCGCCGTGGCTGCTTACGTATTTTGGATCATTATAATGATAGCCGGACCAGGAATCGCCGAATATTGTCCTCTCCGCTTTCCGGTAGGTCTCCACATCTTTTACATCAGTCTCATCGAACCCGGTCTGTATCGCATAATACAGACTGAAATAGACTTTCGGATCTTTGATGATCGTGTCATACACCTCGTCCCAGAGCTCAGGGAAGGGATATCTCTTCCAGGTCTCGCCGCTGTACTCATAATTCATGATATACAGCCCGTTCTCAAGCAGCTGCTTATCTCCGTTCGCGCTTTTATACTCGAGTTTTCCGTGCTCCACAACAAAAGCCCGAATCTTGTCAAAGTACCGATCCAGCTCATCTGTGCTCAGGCAGAAGAAACTTTTAAGAAGATCCTGTTCACTCTGTGTCTTTTCGTTATTCACTCCGATTAACTTCTTCAATAATCCCGCTGCAAGTCCGATCCCTGTCTTTTTCCCGGAAGCTTTTCCCGCAGTTGCAATGTGATCGGATGACCCATCGCCTATTACATCCATATAACAGGGAGACGGCATATATTCCTCCGCCGGATCATAGAGTCCGTAACCTGCTGTATTTAATATATCGGCTGCACCCGTACTGCCGGCGATCTCCGAGTAGAGGACCTTCTCCTTGTCCGTGAGACCATCGCTGTCCGGAATAACCTCCAAAAGGATGGTCGAGGCTTCTTTTTTAGCCTCTTCGCTCTTATCACTTCGCCTTTTCAGCATGTCGAGTCCTGCAAGTCGAATCTGCTCTTTATTGGAAGCAAGAAGCCTCCGGATGCTTTCTATAACATCCGTCTCACCCTGCTGTTCAAGGAGTTCGATGACATGCCGCCTCGTCTCCTCATTCTTAAGGCGCAGATGTTTCTCAAGCCGCTGCACATCTTCCTGTGTCAGCGGCAGCTTTTTAAGAAGTACCCACGCACAATTCCTCGTGTAACTCTCCTTGTCCGCCACATAGTCAATCAGTGCATCCTTCTGAACTTTTGTCTTCGGGTCGTGAAGAAGAACACAGACAGAATTCCAGCGCGTATTGTAATAAGAATCTGTGATATCCGTAAGACGTACACAGACTTCGTCTATCAGATCCTGATCCTGGAGAGCAAAAGCAATCATGACCATTCTCTGTGTGAGATCACTCTTGTCAAGAACTACACCGTACCAAGGAAAAATCATAGGCGAATACTCTATCTTTTTCTTCTTCATGCTGTCCGCCAGATTTTTCAGGATTCCGTAATGAAGCCTTGCCTCCTCCTCACTTTCAAAAATTTCATTGATTGCCAGGGGCGTTACGTACAGGTCCTGATTGTATATGCTGTAGACATGTTTACCGTTCTCATCTTGAATGCAGCCTCGAATGATAGTATCAACAGCGTCATGATAAGTGGGCATAAAAGCCGCTGCCATCTGGAGATCATCGGGATAGGTCTCAATCATTTTCTTTGAAGCTTTTTCACTGAACGGGGAATACTGCATATAGCGGTTATAATAAGAAATAGTAAGCCGCTGGTT
>ONHU01000015.1 GCA_900317675.1 uncultured Eubacteriales bacterium | reverse complement strand
AGGCACATTCAGACCGGTAAAAGTCGACGTAATCGAAGAACACAAGATGCATTTTGAGGAGTGCTCTGTCGACGAAAAGAATGCTGAGATCATCAACAGCACGATCGAATCCGGCGGACGGATCATATCTGTTGGAACTACATCGACAAGGACACTTGAGAGCATGGCTGTTCCCGCAGACAGAACTGACGCAGCGTATGACAAGGGCTTCAGGATCGAAGCAGGCAGCAAGTCTACGGGGATATTCATCTATCCGGGCTACAGCTTCAGGATCGTGGACGCTCTTATCACGAATTTCCATCTGCCGAAATCCACGCTCCTTATGCTGGTATCGGCGCTGTACGACAGAGAAGAGATTTTAAAGGCATACCGCATCGCAGTGGAAGAAAGATACAGATTCTTCAGCTACGGCGACGCGATGATCATCTGCTAGAGAGGAAGATATGAATACTTCGCTTATTTACGAATTATTATACAAAGACAAAAGGACCAAGGCACGCAGGGGCAGGATCACGACTACCGTCAAGGCAATGAAGCCGGAGGATGTCAGAAATACAGGCGCTCAGATCATCCTTGCCAACACATACCATCTCTTCCTGAGACCGGGAAGCGATATCGTCAGAGAGGCAGGCGGACTTCACAGGTTCATGAACTGGGACAGGCCTATCCTTACCGACAGCGGCGGATTCCAGGTCTTCAGCCTCGGTCATATGAACAAGATCACTGAAGAAGGTGTGCGCTTTTCTTCGCATATCGACGGAAGCAAGAAGATGCTAAGCCCTGAGATTTCCATGCAGGTGCAGAATGATCTGGGCTCGGACATCATGATGGCTTTTGACGAATGCGCGCCGCCTGACGCTTCCAGAGCATATATAGAAAAGTCACAGGAAATGACTACAAGGTGGCTTGAGCGCTGCATAGCTGCTCACAAAAATCCGGACAGGCAGGCGCTTTTCGGGATCATGCAGGGAGGCTTTTACCGCGACCTGAGAGCAAAAAGCGCTGAAGCGATCACGGCTTTTGATCTTCCGGGCTATGCGATCGGAGGGATCTCTGTAGGCGAGCCTAAGGAGGAGTATGTTGGCGTACTCGAGTACGCGCCTGATATGCTGCCTGAAAACAAGCCTCGCTATGTCATGGGGATCGGCACGCCGGATTATATTTTTGAGGCTGTCGAGCATGGCGTAGATATGTTTGACTGCGTTGAACCGACAAGGATCGCCAGACATGGTGTTGCAATGACAAGCCATGGCAGGATCAATATCAAAAATGCAAAATTCCAGAGAGATTTCGGACCGCTTGACCCTGAATGCGACTGCTATGCATGCAGGCATTACAGCAGGGCTTATCTGAGACATCTTTTCAAAGCAGGAGAGACTATGTCCAATATGCTTCTGAGCGAGCACAATCTCAGATTCCTTTCAAAACTGTCCGAGGACATAAGAAAATCGATCGAAGAAGACCGTTTTCCGGAATTCAAAGAGGAGTTCTATGCAAAATACTATGGCTAGAAAGGAACACAGGGATCTCAGCAGCCTTCTGATTTTTTTCACCCTGTATGCTGTTGTGGGCTGGCTTTATGAGGTGTTCCTCGAAGTCGTTGTGTACAGGTGGGGCTTCACCAACCGCGGCGTACTGTTCGGACCGTACTGTCCGGTCTACGGCTTCGGCGCGCTGGCTTTTATTTTACTTGTATATCCGCTGATCAGAAACAAACAGTACAGAGACAGGCTCAGATGGATACCTGTCGTCTTTCTTCTGTGCATGCTCATCGCTACTGCGATCGAGCTCGGCACTTCTTATGCTCTCGAAGCGATCACCGGATCATGGCCATGGCAGACTTATGCGGACTATAAGCTGAACTTTCAGGCAAGGATCGCGCTGTCTCCTTCAGTGAGATTCGGGCTCGGCGGAGTGTTTTTTCTGTATGTCCTTCAGCCGGTCTTTGAAAAGCTGGCTGCATTGCTCGGAGACAGGAGACGAATGGCAGCAGCAGTAATAGCAGCTGTATTCGCGGCCGATATCGTATACACATTATTTTTCAGATAAAGAAAGCAGGTAAGAATGGAACTGTCTGAAACCATAACAACATATACCGATAATCTCTGTTATGCATCAGAGCACTGCGGCGGATGCATCTATCAGGGTGTCCCGTACGCTGAGCAGTATGCTGCAAAGGACAAGGCAGTAAGAAAACTTCTGGAAGCGCACAAAATCGACGAGAGTGTATATCTCGGCATGGAGCCTGCGATCTGCACAGGCGCGTACCGCAACAAGATGGAATACACTTTCGGAGATCTCGAAAAGGGCGGAGAGCTTGAACTCGGGATGCACTTCAAAGGTCGTTTTATGTCGATTATAACGACAGACGAGTGTCAGCTGGTTCCTGCTTCATTTAACATAATTGTCCGCTCTGTGCTCAATTTCTGCCGTTCTGAGGGGTATAAGCCATATCACCGCAAGACTCATCTGGGGCTGCTCCGGAATCTGGTTGTCAGATGCGGGGTAAGGACAGGCGAGATACTGGTCAATATCGTCACTTCAAGCGAACCGGGATTTGATGAAGAGCGCTTCAGAGAGCTCCTTCTTGCTCTTGACCTCAGATCACCTGAGGAAAAAGAAAAAGGCGAAGAGGGCATGAAGATCGTCGGGATCATGCGCACTTTCAATGACTGCGTTGCTGACGCTGTCATCGATGAGAGCCACAAGGTGCTCTGGGGGCGCGACTATTACAACGAAGAGATACTCGGCCTGAAATTCAAGGTAAAAGCATTTGCATTTTTCCAGACTAATATTGACGCAGTCGAGAGACTGTACAGCGATGTGCTGAAGGTCGTGCCTGACGTTTCGGGCAAAACAGTCTATGATCTCTATTGCGGTACAGGGACGATATCACAGCTGATGGCAAGCACTGCGAAGGATGTTTACGGTATTGATATCGTTGAAGACTCTATTGAAGCCGCCCGTTCCAATACAGAACTTAACGGCATCACCAACTGCCATTATATCTGCGGAGATGTCAAGGAGAAGCTCGACGCTATTCCTGAGAAGCCGGATGTGATCGTCGTCGATCCGCCACGCGTAGGCATCCACGACAAAGCTGTGGCAATGATCAGCAGATATGGCATTGATGAGATCGTGTATGTCAGCTGCAATCCGAAGACCCTCTGCATCAACCTCGACAGCTTCCGCTCCAATGGATATGAGATCATATCCATCAAAACATACGATAACTTCCCAATGACAAAACATGTGGAATCGGTTGCGAAACTGTTGCGAAACTCACTCGAGCCGGAGTGTGAATATATAATTGTTGCTGCAGAAAAGATGGGAAATGTTGATCCTTTGACAATAACTGTAAAGGATCAGGGAGCATATCAGCAGATCGTCAGTGCCATCTATCAGGATGCCATGGGACTGGTCATGATTGTGGTCGCATGCCTGATGGTGCTGGGGATCATTTTAACCCTGTCATTAAAGGACATAAAGAAGCAAAAGGGCGCAGAAAATGAACAGCTCCAATGAATGTAAGGTGAGGGATTCTGTATGAAGATAGAATTGAGAATTCCGACAATGGAAGATAAGGATGGATTAAAGGCTGTCTGCAATGCCGTGGACAGGAAATATCTGTCTGACCGTCTGCCGTATCCATATTCAGATGAAGACGCTGAATGGTGGATAAACATGGTCTCCGAGAACGATGGCAGGACCGGCGTGTGGCGCCTGATATTTGTCGATGGAAAACTTGCCGGAAACATATCTGTTGAACAGGGGCAAGGTGTATATAATAAGGATAGTGAGATAGGATATTTTCTTCTGACAGATTACTGGTCTAAGGGGATCATGACACAGGCCGTAAAGGAGATCTGCAGGATTGCGTTTGAAAAACTTGATATTATCCGTATTACCGGTGTGTACTACGAACCGAATGCAGCATCAGGGCGTGTGCTGGAAAAGGCCGGATTCGAATACGAAGGCACACGGAAAAAAGGCGTGGCTAAGGGAGACAGGATTTATGATCTGTGCATGACCGGGCTTCTTAAGGAGACGGTCTGAACGTGCAACTCTGTGAAAGCAAAGGAGAAGGCTATGGTAAAATATACAGATCTTGAACAGGCTATGCATGACTCATCACTTGCAATAATAACCTGGAATATAACTACACAGAAGGAACTCAACAGAGTATACGTAAAGTATAAGTCCCTGCCGAAAAGACAGAAACGATTCTCGGATTATTATTCAAATGAATTCTTAGGTCATAATGTGCCGGAAATGTATTTTCTGGTGAAAGACAAACTGACTGCCGACAGCGATATTTTCTTCGAGAAGGAGCTTCCAAACGAAAAGTATGTGGTTTCAGAACCGGATCTTTACTATAAAGAAGACCGATTCAATTCAGGTGAGACAAACATATGCTTTATTCTCGGACATTCGGGAAGCGGAAAATCCATGATGGCCAGAACTCTCGAGGGAGATGATATCGAACATATTGAACTTGATGATCTGCTTCTCATCAAGGACCATTTCTCTATGGATGAGCTTAGGGAACACTATGATATGTTCTACAGCTTCTTCAATGGTGAAGGTGCAAAATACTATATAGGGGCCACTGAAAGAGACAGGATCCCAAAAGAAGAATATGAAGACAAAGTGTTTGTGGATTTCGTTGATTTCGCAATGGAATATGCAAAACAGCACAGAGATAAGAAATATATCATAGACGGAATCTGGATCTACTTATATTTTGATGATCCTTCTGTATTCGAAGATTATGCCGTGTTCATCAAAGGGACATCTTTCCTTAAATCCAAGATCCGGGTGATGAAGAGGGAGATGCAAAGAGATAAGGAAACTGTTCAGGACAGGAAAAAGATGTTCGGAAGGGAAACAAGGAACTATCTCCTTGATGAGGATAAGATCGATAAATACCGCAGATATTTCGGGAACAGTCCTTATACGATTTTCAGAGAAGAGAAAGAAGACAGAACAGTTATAAACGAGCTGAACAGCATTGACAGCTGCTTCGTAAACGATGACGCTGACGGAATAATGGAGATAATGAACAGAGTCAATGCAAATAATGAAATATCAAGCTGGAATAAACAGGCGATAATCCATGAATGCAAATCTGCATTGATCGAACTCCGTATTTAGCGGCTTATTGTTAAAGTACAGATGATTTGTTATTATAATTCTGTAAAATTTTTATTAATAGTTAAAGATGACAAGAGGGGGAAGAAATGGAAGACTTCAAAGAAAAAGTAAATGCAACAGGCGAAGAGATCAAAGAATCGGTAAAACAGGGTGCTGTGAACTTTATCGATGATGCGGCGCTTCTCAAGCACAGTGTGGATGAGGTGGCAGATGACAGACAAGCCGAAAAAGAAGCCAAAAAAGCAGCCAGAAAAGCGAAGTTTGACAATGCAGTAGCAGAGATCAAAGAGTCGTTCGCTCAGGGAGTAGATGCATTCAAGTCAGATATGTCAGTTACCAAGACAAGTGCTGACGAAGCAGCGGCAGACCAGAAAGCTGCCAAGGCTGCAAAGAAAGCCGCCAGAAAAGAGAAGTTCGATAATGCGATCAAGGAACTCAAAGAGTCCATTGCTCAGGGCGGCGAAGAATTCAAATCCGATGGAGCAGTCCTTCTCGGCAGCCTGAAAGAGATCGCTGAGGATGCCGGAATCGATATAAAGGAAAATGAAGCTATCTCAGATGCTTACCATACTGTAAAAGAATCTTTCGAACAGGGAATCGACAACTTCAAATCAGATATGACAATCACAAAGGAAAGCGTCGATGAAGTTGCGGCAGAGAGCAAAGCTGCGAAAGAGGCCAGAAAAGCCGAGCAGAAAGAAGCCTTCAGAGAGACAGTTCAGAGTGTGAAGGAATCAGTTGAGGAAGGAAAAGAAGCCTTTGTATCAGATATGACAATCACAAAGGAAAGCGTCGAGGAAGTCGCTGCAGAGAGAAAAGAAGAGAAAGCTGCTAAAAAGGCTGATAGCAGAGAGAAGTTCGATGAGAAGGTAGAAGAAATCAAGAATTCTCTTAAATAATAAGTAAAATATCCCGGAGTGCCCTTCACCTGCAATATGCCGGTGAAGGGACTTTTGATAGATTGAAGAAATCCGATCCGAGGGGTGAATGTTCAAATGGAAATCAAATATGGTCCGTTATATGCCGGATCTTGAGCTTCCGAATGCCAAAACCGGGAGATAATTATTTCATTCAGGAGACGTTATATGACTCGCAATAAAACTGACCGCAAACGGTCGAAAGCAAAAATCGCTGTGCTGATCATTCTTGCGGCAGTGATCTTAGCCGGCGGCGGCTACTACGGATATCTGTACCTGAATAACCGTCTGTATGACAGTGAACTGCCTGTGGCGAAAAATGCGAAAGAAGACGGCTCGGGTTTCCGTGCTGACAAAAAGACCGAAGAAACACCTGTTGTCTACATGACAGAAGATATTTCACCGGAAGGCCTGATGAAGGCCTATAAGGCTCTCGGATGGAAGCCGGAAGGAAAGACAGCAGTGAAGATTTCCACAGGCGAGCCGCCTAACAGCAATTATCTGCGGCCTGAACTGATCGCTGATCTGGTTCATTCTGTAGATGGTACCATAGTGGAATGCAATACTGCATACGGAGGAGACCGCACAGAGACAGCGATGCACTACCAGGTAGCGGAAGATCATGGCTTTACTGAGATCGCAGATTTTCAGATCCTTGATGAAGACGGCAGCATGACGATCCCTGTGGAGGGAGGCAGCCATCTGAAGAAAGACTACGTCGGAAAAGCTTTCACAGACTATGATTCATATCTGATACTGTCACATTTCAAGGGTCATGCTATGGCAGGCTTCGGCGGCGCCATCAAGAATATTTCCATCGGACTGGGCTCCAAGACAGGAAAATGCTGGATCCATTCCGGAGGGAAGAGCAAAGTATTTTCAAACGGTCCTCAGGATCCTTTCCTTGAGTCCATGGCAGAAGCGGGCAAAGCTGTTTCCGATTATCTGGACCACGGAGACCGGATCGTATATATCAACGTGATGAATCGCCTGTCCGTGGATTGCGACTGTGACGGCAATCCATCTGAACCGGATATGCATGATATAGGGATACTGGCATCAACCGATCCTGTTGCTCTTGATGAGGCCTGTGTGGATCTTATTTATGCAGCAGAGGACGGCGGCTCCGTAGTTGAGCGCATAGAATCCCGTAACGGTATCCATACTCTGGAGCATGCGGAAGAGATCGGTCTTGGAAGCAGGACATATTATCTGGAGATGATCGATGACTGATGTTATCAGCCGTGAACTAATATACATATGGTACTATTTCGATGTTCAGCTCCGCCAGATCTTCTGGTACTGGGTCATCGGCATGGCGATCGGCTCTCTGGTCTCAGTGTTTGCTAAGGACGAGATCCATCGCCTTTTTGCTGGTATGGAGACATCCAGGTGGGGTATCGCGGGGATTATTCCTGCGTGCATCCTGGGCATCCTGTCACCACTCTGCATGTACGGGACGATACCGATAGCAGCATCATTCCGAAAGCAGGGCATGCGTGAGGACTGGCTGGCAGGTTTTATGATGAGCTCCATCCTGCTTAATCCTCAGTTGATCATCTACAGTGCAGCGCTGGGCGGCAAAGCACTGGCGGTACGTATTATTTCAGCATTCGTCTGCGGGGTATTCGCTGGACTGATGGTGAGACTGTGGATCCGACGACATATTGCGGGACTTTCCGGAGATGTATCTTTTTTCCGGTTTGACGGTTTTGAGGAAAGAGCAAGCCGTGACACACACCCGGATCTGCTGGTGCGTTACCTGAAAAACTTCGGAAGAAACGTTAAAGCGACCGGCGTATATTTTCTCGCAGGAATATTACTTTCGGCGCTCTTCCAGCGTTACATACCTGCGGAGCTGATGACACAGCTCTTCGGAGGCGATGAGGCATGGGGCGTGCTGATGGCGGCAACGATAGGAGTTCCTCTGTACGTATGCGGCGGCGGCACGATCCCGATCCTGCAGGAGTGGCTGGCAACCGGGATGAGCCTGGGCAGTGCGGCTGCATTTATGATCACAGGACCTTCAACTAAGATCACCAATCTCGGCGCCATGAAGATCGTGCTTGGCATGAGGCATTTCATCTACTACCTGGCATTCGTGATGATGTTTGCGTTCGTCACGGGGATAGTTGTCAATATACTGGTGTAAGGAGCCTGGGTCATCATACAGATCAGAAATATCCGACGGTTTTCGATCTCTTATAGATGATATCGGTTCGCGTTTTGTCCCTGACGGGGATATAATGAAGACATATGAAAATGTTCAAGCGCAGCTAAGGAATACAGCTGCCGGATAATTATGAAAGGCGGTCAGGAGCCATGATACTTTTTATCAATGCGTGCGTAAGAAAAGAATCGAGAACCCGAAGACTTGCGGATCATCTGCTTGATAAGCTCGGACAACCTTTTGATGAGGTGTGTCTCCATGATATCGCTTTTCCTGTAACGGATGAAGCTTTCCTTGAAATGAGAGACCGGCTAATCGCAGAGGAGGACTTCGGGAATCCTGCTTTCGACCTTGCCCGTCAGTTCTCAGAAGCTGAGACCATAGTGATCGCGGCACCTTACTGGGATCTCTCTTTTCCGGCTTCGCTTAAGCAGTACCTTGAGCAGGTGAATGTCGTAGGGATCACTTTCAGATACACAGAAGAAGGCATTCCTGTCGGCCTGTGCAAGGCTGAAAGGATATATTATGTTACTACTGCCGGCGGGTACTATGTTCCTGCTGACTTTGGCTTCGGATACGTAAAAGCTCTTGCTGAGAACTACTACGGAATACACGATGTAAGGCTGATCGAAGCATCCGGTCTTGATATATACGGCGCCGATGTCGATGCTATACTGACATCTGCAGAAGAGAACATTTCAGAGGAGGTAGATGCTGATGCTCAATAAATTTTGCAAAAAACCGCTTTATGAAGTGACGAGGACCATGGCCAATGTAGCTATGGGAGTTGAGAAGGCCGAAATGGTCATCAGAAACGCAAAGCTAGTCAATGTCTGTACTGCAGAGATCCAGGAGGGAATCGATGTAGCTATCACACAGGGCCGTATAGCTCTGGTCGGCGATGCTTCACACTGCATCGGCGATGATACTCAGATCATCGATGCTTCCGGACAGTACATAGCTCCGGGATTTATGGATGCACACATCCATGTGGAGTCCGCTATGATCACAGTAGGAGAGTACGGAAGAGCTGTAGTACCACGCGGAACGACCGGTATTTTTATGGATCCTCATGAGATCTGCAACGTCTGCGGACCTGAAGGGGTCAAAGCAATGATCGATGACGGCAAGAGGACGCCTTTAAAGGCAATGTCCAATGTGCCTTCATGTGTACCTGCTGTAGCAGGCTTTGAAGATACAGGTTCTCACATCGGACCGGAGGAAGTCCGTGAGATGATGACATGGGACGGCATCATGGGACTCGGTGAGATGATGAGTTTCCCTAACGTCCTCAGCGCTGAACCTAACATTCACGGGGAGCTGGCCGAGACTCTGAAGGCAGATCAGGTTATCACCGGACATTTCTCGATCCCGGATACAGCAGCAGGCCTCAATGCCTATATCGCTTCCGGTGTCAGATGCTGCCATGAGTCGACAAGGGCAGTGGATGTGCTTGAAAAAATGCGCCATGGGATGTATGCTCTGATGCGTTACGGCAGCGCATGGCACGATATGCCTGTCATCATAAGAGCTATACTGGATAATGATGTCGAAGACAGATTCGCCTGCCTTATCTCAGACGACACTCATCCGGATACATTGATCAGCGAAGGTCATATGGATCATATTATCCGCTGTGCTGTAAAGGAAGGGCTTGATCCTATCAAGGCGATACAGTATGTCACGATCAATCCGGCTACATGCTTCCGCATGGATCATGAGATGGGAAGCATCACACCGGGAAAATGCGCTGATATTGTATTCTTTGACGATCTGAATGATATCCGTATCACTCGTACTATCATTGACGGAGATATCGTCGCTGAAAACGGAAAGATGGTCGCAGAACTCAGTGAGCCTGATTTCCCTGCGTCTGTATATGATACGATGCATGTAGGAGAGACTATCACCGCTGACAGCTTCAGGATCAAGGCTCCTGACGGCAAGGACACAGTCAGCACACGTGTGATCGAGATCATACCTAACCACGTAGGAAACTATGAGAAGATCATGGATCTCAACGTCACTGACGGATTTGTCGAAGCAGATCCTGAGAATGATATCATGAAGATGGCTGTGTTCGAACGTCATCACAATACAGGGACTAAGGGCGTAGGCTTCGTCAAGGGCTTCGGCTTCAAAAAAGGCGCTATGGCCCAGACAGTAGCTCATGACGCTCATAATCTGCTCGTCGCGGGCACCAATGATGAGGATATGGCTCTCGCTGCCAATACGCTTATAGAGTGCGGAGGCGGACTCTGCGCAGTTGCAGACGGCAAAGTGCTTGCTATTGTACCGCTGCCGATAGCGGGTCTTATGAACGATCTGCCGGCAGAGGAGATGGCAGATCTTGTTGCAAAGCTCGATGTAGCGTGGAAAGAGATGGGCTGCGTGATCAATTCTCCGTATATGACAATGGCTCTGATACCGCTCGCCTGTCTGCCGGAACTCAGGCTGACCAATCGCGGCCTTGTAGACTGCAGGACATTCAGCTTTGCTGATCTGTTCGTTGAATAATAACTGATAAGGGAGGATCATTTCTGATGAAAAGAATTATCACTGCTGTGATATCCGGAGGTCTGTTCGCAGGCCTGATCGTAATGCTGGGGAGATATAATGTGGCTCCGATAGGACCGCAGGGTACAACTGTAGGCTTTTCGATGCTGAATCAGGATGTACACGACCTGACCGGGGTCAATATGAAATGGTACGACTGTACTGAGTGGCTCGGATATGCAGCTTTGCTTATCTGCGCGCTTTTCGCTCTTGCCGGACTGGTTCAGCTTGTGCGGAGAAAGAGCCTGCTCAAAGTCGATAAAGCGATCTATGCTCTTGCGGTACTCTATATAGCAGTGATCGGAATATATGTCTTCTTCGAGAAACACATAGTTAACTACAGGCCGATCATCATGCCGGGGGCTACAGCACCGGAAGCATCTTTCCCGTCATCGCACACGATGCTGATCATCACAGTCATGGTCTCAACAGCTATGGTCATAGGCAGATACGTAAAAAACAAGGCCCTTGCAGGCCTTGTCGCAATACTTTGCTACGCAGTAGTGATCGTGACTGTATTCGGTCGTCTGGTCTGCGGAGTCCACTGGGTGACAGATATCATCGGCGGTGTGCTAATAAGCATTACGCTTCTGTCGCTTTTCTCTTTCGTACTTCAGCAGATCCGGAAAGGGGAATTCAAAAAGCAGAATCCGGCAGAATTCAGCGCGGTTATCGCAAACGAAACTCCGGCATCATCACCGGCTGTATCCGCTGCTTCCGGAACCGAAGATAATTCGGGCATCAGCAGTCAGGAGAGTGTCAGAGTCTCCAGGACCGAAAGAAACGAAGGAAAATACCGCCCTAAGCATTAAACTGTTTTCAGCTTGTCTTTGCGAAGGCTGAGCGCCTTATCTATGATACGGTAAGCCGTCTCGGTCTTGCTGAGCTTGCCGAGCTCCGTCATATCATCGGTGGTGATGATTGTTATGACATTTGTGTCGCCTTTGAAGCCGGCACCTTCAGTACGCAGACTGTTGGCGCAGATCATGTCCAGTTTTTTGCGTTTCAGCTTGGAGCGTGAGTTCTCGATGAGATTTTCTGTCTCCATGGCAAAACCGCATATGACCTGATCAGGTCTTCTTATCTGTGCAACATCACCAAGAATATCCGAAGTGCGTTTCAGCGGGATGGTCATATCGCCATCCTGCTTTTTTATTTTGTGATCAGCTGTCTCTATTGGTGTGTAGTCAGCGACTGCAGCTGCTTTGAATATCATATCTGCGTCAGCGGCGTATTTCAGCACAGCATCGTGCATTTCAAGCGAACTGGTAACATCTATCATCTCGACACCGAGAGGGGCTTCCAGAGCCGTTTTTCCGCTTACAAGAGTGACTTCAGCGCCTCTCATGCGGCAGACTCTTGCAAGGGCATATCCCATTTTACCGCTTGAATGGTTCGTGATGTATCTGACCGGGTCGATCGCTTCCTGCGTAGGTCCGGCTGTCACAAGTACTTTGAGACCGGCAAGATCTTTCTTAAAGGCGATCTCGTTAAGGATATGAGAGAGCAGTTCATTAGGTTCCGGCATTTTGCCTTTGCCTTCGTCTCCGCAGGCAAGCAGTCCTGAGGCAGGCTCGATCACTTTGATACCATATCCGGCAAGCTTGTGAAGATTGTCCTGAGTCACAGGGTTTTCATACATAGCCGTATTCATTGCAGGCGCAACAAGCTTTGGACACCTGGCAGCCAGAAAAACGGTAGTAAGCATATCGTCTGCAATACCGTTCGCTGCTTTTGCAATGAAATTGGCAGTAGCAGGGGCGACGATCATCAGATCCGCTGCCTTGGCCAGAGAAATATGTTTCACATCATATTCAAAATGTCTGTCGAACATATCCACAGTACATCTGTTATTGGTAAGTGTCTCGAATGTGAGAGGAGAAATGAATTCTGCCGCGTGCTTCGTCATTACGACATGAACGGTCGCATGCTGCTTGCGAAGGGCGCTTGCAAGATAAGCAGATTTATATGCGGCAATACCGCCGGTGACACCGAGTACAATTGTTTTATCTCTGAGCATATCATAACCTCCGTAAAGAGAAAAAAGATACGTCTATATTGTACTTGTGTTGCTGATGCAAGTCAAAGCAAAACAAAACCCGGCATATGCCGGGTCTTGCATTGTAGTTAGTTTTGCGAACTTCTGATTAGTTGCCCCAGAATGATGTTACCTGTCCGTAAACGATCATTGCCATGAAGATAGGTCCGAGCCACTTGATGCAGAAATCAAAGAGTCCTCTTGACTTGAAGTTGGATCCTCTTTCGATTTCGTCATCAACATAGTGAGGAACTACCCAGCCGATCAGGATAGCCATGATCAGGCCTGTGAGAGGCATCAGAATTCCTTCTGCGATAGCATCCCATACGTCGAGAACGTCAGGCTGTCCGAGCAGGTGGAACCATGCAACTGTAGGAGCTGCACCAAGGCAGTCAAGAGTTGTCAGTGCGTTTCCAACGAGTGCCCATGCGCCCATTACCATTGTAACTCCGAATCTGTTAGCTGACTTACCAGCCTTGATCCTGCTGTCGAGGATAGCAGAGATACCACCTTCCATCATACCGATGGATGAGGACAGAGCTGCGAAGAATACGAGGAGCCAGAAGAGGAATCCGAACAGCTTGCCGCCGGCAAGGTTGTTGAATACTGTCTGCATGGAGATGAACAGAAGTCCAGGACCAGCACCAGGCTCGATTCCGTATGCTGTGCAAGCAGGCATGATAGCCATACCGGCAAGTACTGCAACGCAGGAGTCACCGATTGTGATAAATACAGCGTCCTTTTCAAGGTTCTCTTTTCTGTCAAGATATGAACCATAAGCGATCAGACAACCGGAAGCAAGTGACAGTGAGAAGAACATCTGACCACCAGCAAGCTTAACTGTGTCGAAGAATCCCTTAGCTGAGTTCATTCCGTCGAAGTGAGGCTTGAAGAGGAATGACAGACCTTCACCAGCACCTGGGAGTGTGCAGGATCTGATTACGATGATAACAAGCATTACGAAGAGTGCAGGCATAGCTACCTTGCAGAACTTTTCGATACCGCCTGATACACCACCCAGAACGATTACTACTGTCAGAACCAGGAAGATGATCATCCAGATAAGAGCTGCACCGCCATTGCTGAGAAGTGATGCTTCAAAGAATGCGTTAGGATCAATCTCTTTGCCGCCGAATGCCATGACTGAGTATACAAGATACTTCATGATATATCCGCCGAATGTGCAGTAGAATGCGATCAGGAAGAACGGAACTGCAGTCTGCAGAACACCGTTGAACTTGAATGCGTGGTGGATCTCATCATATGCTTCGATTGCAGCCTTCTGTGACTTACGACCGATAGCGATCTCGGAAAGAACCAGAGGATAACCTACTGTTACGCAGAGAATAGCGTAGATCAGAAGGAAAGCAAATCCTCCGCCGAGTCCCATCTTATAAGGAAAGGACCAGAGGTTACCAAGACCAACTGCGGATCCAAGTGCGGCCATAAGGAACCCGAAATTCGAATTAAATTGACCTTTACTTTGTTCCATAATAAATACCTCCTAATATACTTGACGCTTTGCGCCTAACTACCAGTACATTTTACTCTCACCGTATTGTGATGTCAACATGATAAACTTCTTCACACAATCGACACAAAGGAATTTTTTGTACAATTTTCATACATCTGAAGCTGCTCACATCATATTAAAACATGACCTCAAATCAATGTGTTTCGATCTGTGATCGTATGCATGAAAAAGGGGAGTGCTTCTGCACTCCCCGCGTTACGCCGGATCTCATCAGTATTGATCCTGATTGTGTCGGTTCCGAGCTTACAGACTTGTCGGTCTGTCACCATCACGCCATCCGGGCTGATACTCCCAGTGACCTACTTCATCGATCCACACATCAGGATCATCATAAGCAGGTGTAGTCGGAGTATCACCATATATCGGAGCCCCATCTTTATAAATTGGTTTGCCATCCTCATCAACTTCGCCGGTGTCTATCTGTTCATAACCTATTATAGGGTAAACAGCATCATGATGTTTACCTTTCTGCCAATAACCCGGTCGGTCGATGACCCAGACTTTATGGGCTTCCCTTTCTCTGTCCCATTTGGCCTGGAGTTCTCTGAGCTGTTCGGCTTCTCTCTCAGCGCGCTCTTCGGCTTCGCGTCTTTCACGTTCTTCGGCTTCCTGTCTGAGTCGTTCAGGGCTCTTGTACACTGTCAGACCTGTTTCAGTTCCGTCAGTGAAGTATTCGCCGTATTGCTGAATGACATTGGACGGCTGCTCAGGGTATTCACCTGTGCATGCTTTAGGTATCTGACCGATGATCTTGCCCCAGAGTCTTGCAGCTACGTATGAACGATCAGACATCTCGACATTCTGGTCGGTTCCGATCCAGAGAGCTGCAGCGTAGGAAGGAGTGAATCCGTCGAACCAGATATCGTACTTGTCATTCGTGGTTCCTGTCTTTCCGCCGTGAGAGACCTCGCTGATGCCGTAGTTGTTAGCTCTGACAACAGACTGAAGTACATCCGTCATGATGAATGCAACACCTTCATTGATTGCTTCTGTCTGCTGTGATTTGCCTTCAAGAATCGTTTTACCGGTGCGGTCAACGACTTTGGTGTAGCAGATAGGGGAGTTGAGCTTTCCTTTGCCCGGAAAAGCTGCGTATGCGAGAGCCATCTCGAGAGGCTCTACACCCTGACACATCGCGCCCAGAGCAAGAGCAGCAGGGTTTACGTCGTTTGCATATTGACTTTCGTCATCAACTACTGTAGTGATACCGAATTTCTTGAGCTGCTGTATCGCGAAGTCAGGTCCGATCTGGAGCAGGAGCTTGACAGCGCAGGTGTTGATCGACTGCTGGATCGCAGTCTTGAATGTGTTTGCTCCGGAGTATGACTTGGTTACGTTTTCAGGCCAGTCCTTACCATCAATATGAGTCACTTCATCCTCGATGGAGGTGTGGACGGTTACGTAATCTCCCCAGCCTTTGGCACCCTGATCGTCGATGTCAAAGTCAGTGTATGTCCATTTCTGACCTTTTGCTTCAAGCTCAAAGCTCTTCTGGAGAGCACATCCGTAAACCGAAAGAGGTTTGATGGAAGATCCGGGCTGACGGGCGTTCAGCGATCTGTTGAGGAGCTTCTGTCCCTTGAAGGATCTTCCTCCGACCATTGCCTTGACTTCTCCCGTACCGACGCCTACTACAGTCATTGCAGCCTGAGGCTGGATCGTCTTGGTAGCCAGAGAGTAAGCATCCGGAGTGATGATAAGGCTGTCTCCGTCTCTTACCATGTCTCCGTTATAATCGTTGAAATAATCTGCGGAGATAACCAGATCCCCGTTTGAATCAAGAGACTTATAGACAGAAGGAACATTGATATATCCGCCCTGGATCGAGTAAAGCTGATCATCTTCGACAACATAGAAATTCTTGAATTCAAGACTGTAATCTACGCCGCCGTCGACCTGTGTTTCATATATGTAGAGATCTTTTTCTTTTTTGATTGTTACAGAACCATCGCTGTTGATCGTTACGGAATCAGGTCCGAGTGTGAAGTTTCCTTCTTCATCGAAATAATGCTCAAAATTGTACAGAGCTATCTGACCATCATTGTTGAGCATGTTTCCGTCTTCATCAGTATTGTTGATAGCCGATACAGTAGGGAAGTTGGACGGATCCTTAAACTCTTCTGCAATGACATTCTGCGCTGTGCTGTCCATTGTGGAATAGATCTTGAGTCCCTTGGTATAAACCATACGCTCAGCATCTGCGTATTCCATTCCGTACTGTTCCATCAGATCATTAATGACAGTATCTACAATATATTCGTGGAAATATGAATAATTGCCGTTTCCCGATGTGATAGTAGGATTGATAAAGTTGTTGAGGGACTGATCAGCTGCTTCATTGTATTCAGATTCGTCTATGTACCCCTGATCCTTCATGAGACCCAGAGTAAGGTCACGGCGCTTTCTCGCTGTATCGTTGGTTACGATAGTATCCGGTTCTTTCTGAACGATCTGAGCGTCTTCTCCCGGCTGATAACCATCACCTACATATTTGAGAAGAGCATAATCCTCAGGAGCCTGCGGCAGGGCAGCAAGAGCAGCACACTCGACCAGATCGAGGTCCTTTACTTCCTTGGAGAAATACGTACGCGCCGCGGCATCGACGCCGTAGCAGCCGTAGCCGAGATAAATAGAGTTCAGATACGCTTCTACGATCTCTTCCTTGCTGAGCGTTCGTTCTATCTTGCTCGCATAGTACATTTCCACGATCTTTCGCCGTATACTTCGCACGCTCTTGATATCTGAAAGGTATACATTCCGTGCGAGCTGCTGTGTGATCGTTGATGTGCCGCTGATACGTCCGCCGCCTCCGAATGACGAGAGGACAGCACCGAACATACGTGTCCAGTTAAAACCATGGTGTTTCCAGAAGGTCTTATCTTCTATGGCAACAAAAGAGTTGATAAGATCTTCCGGCATTTCATTGTATTTTACGACTTTTCTGTTTTGGGTGTAAAAGACGCTGTCGATTTCTTTGCCTTCATCGTCATATATCATGGAGGAAGTATCTACAGAAGCATAGATATCCTTAGGGTCAATGTGAGGGGCAAGGGTGATGCACCCGAGCGCATAGATCATGAAGCAGAGTACAAATGCGACTCCAAGCAAGACAAAATCGCGGAAAAGCTTGAATATGCTGAATACATACGGCTTGTTGGTACTGGATACCTTCTTTTCCGGATCGAATTTGGTGTTTTTCTTATAGAAGAGTTCTCTTTTGAGTTCCTGTCTGTCTATGTGCCTGACTTTGTTTGCTACTTTTCCGGCACTTTCTGAGACCTTTGCTCCTGCAGCCTTGAGCTCAGCCTTAGCTTTGCTCTCTGCAGTATGTTTTATTCTCTTTTTCTTCTTTTTTTTGGGAGTAGCAGAATCTGCTGCTGCAGTATCTGCAGCCGCAGAAGCTTTGGCTTCCTCTTTATCCTTAGTTTCAGTCAGCTCTGCGGGGGAAGGAGACTGATCTTCTGTAACTGTATCAGAAGTATCCGTACCTGAAGATTCATCAGATGGCTTAGCGGCATCAGAATCCTCTGCAGAAGTGTTTTCTGCAGAGATCAGTTCTTTGAATGATTCACCGAAGAAAGTGCGGGCGGCAGTCATTTTTGTCGTATCTGATGTTTCAAGATACGAGCTTATATCCGCGGATAATTCATCAACAGGAGTTTCAAACTGAGCAAGAAATTCATCAATCTCTTTTTCGCTGTCAGTTCTTTTATCTCTGTCTGACCTCATGTACAATGCCTCCTGAATTTACAAAAATTAAGACATATTATTGTTCATTTTAACATATTAAAAACACTGTCTCAAGATTAGAGAATAAGGTTGTTTCCTCTGTATGCTATGTAGCACAGAAGGGTGTTGATCATCCTGGAAGCATCGTCCGAATTGAAGCGTAAATGCACTATATCTGCTTTAGGCGCTCTCACTGCAAGATAGGAACATGGAGTAAAATAATTGTCCATATCAGTAAGCAGCGCTCCGCCGCCGGCAGAACTGTTGTTGAGTTTATAATATGTAGAGATGATAGTGCGGGAAAGAGAATCTTTCTGGTTGAGGAACACAGGTATAGAAGATGTTTCCGTGATATTGTTCTCGAACAACTCTGCAGCCGCAGTATTATCGCTTATGATCCTTTCCATATACGCATCATTGTAAGCCTGAGACATCAGGTCAATGCATATATATCCGTCTTCCTTGTGCATACCGGTGACCGCATTGATCCCGCATATATCACCTTCTTCGCGGCCTTCAGGTATCCTGTCATCCTTCTCATACTTGTAAAGCCCGCTCTGGATCGTATACAGCGAGTTTGTCAGCTTTGCTGTCGCCTTGCGGGAATAGGATTCCTCCGGAAGCTGCTCCGGATCATCTATTACTTCATAGGTGTAGGACAGTTCTTCGTAATCCTTACCATAGGCCTTTTCCCATGCTTTTATGCGCTTATCTATATATTTTGTGAATGACGGAACAGCATATGAATTGAGCATTATAGTAGCTTCAGCAGAGTAAGGATACATACTGCCGTTATTTCCGATCTCGAAATCCGCAAGCTGGAATGCTACGGATTTGCTCTTGAGTCTGGTAAACAGGGTGCTGAGGGCGGACACAGGATCAGGGTGTTTGGCGATGCCGGTACCGATATTTCCTGATTTTATTCCGGTGATTTTTACTTTGACAGCCGAATCACACTCCGGTTCAAATCTGCCTGCTTTGACTTTAATAACTGAATAATTCTTTGCGAATGAAGAACAGGAAATATAAGAAGAGCTTCCGTAGTCAAGATAGATGATCTTGCTGCTGTCGCTGAGATAATCCTTGCTGATCTTTCTGTAGCCGACGCCATCGTTCTTTTCGTCATTGAAAAAGATAACCGTACGGCTTCCGGATGAGATGTCTGACATAGCGATCATCGCGCCCCCGGCCAGAAGTTTTGCATTATCCTCAACAGTTTCATAGTTATAACTCAGACAGACAACAACAGGAGGGAGGTTTTTCTTACGGCTCGATGCATCTCTTGTAAAAATAATGTTGCCGTTTTTGTCAATTTTATATTCGATACCTGCTGTATCAGCCCAGCGGGTAATATAGTCAGCAAGAGATTCCTGACTGGTGAAATAGTTTTGTTCGGCTTTGTCTTTTATATCATTGTACAGATCACTGTACGCAGTCTTGTCCAGCATTCTTGTGACGGAAGACCTGTATATTGAGAACCCGGCAGATGCGGCAATGATCAGAAGAGCAGCTGCAATGATGATCCAGCGCTTTTTCAGAAAACTCATTTTCGGTATTCCTTTCAATAAAATTTACCGAAATATTATACTATGCAAATGTGATGAGTTAAAGAACAAAAAAGTCCTTGCAATCGGGATATGCGATGTGGTATAGTATTCGAGCGTGTGAAAAAATCACACCTAAATCCAAGAACAAAGGAGGTGCGGCAAATGTCCAGAAAATGTGAAGTATGCGGCAAAGGTCAGACTTCTGGCAATGCGGTTTCTCACTCAAATATCCATACAAGAAGAAAATGGAACGCTAATATCCAGACCGTAAGGATCAACGATAACGGCAGAGTAAGAAAAGCATCCGTATGCACAAGCTGCCTCAGATCGGGCAAGGTCAACCGTGCCGTCTGATAGCATAACAAACCGGAAGTCTTAAGCGATCGCTTAAGGCTTTTTGTTTTGCTCTGATAATGATACAATTCTTCTGAAATCATCCCGGAATGAGTGAGGTGTCATATGTCTGTTATTCTCAGAAATGATAACGGCGCGATAGCCGTCAATAAGGGCGTGATCGAACGCATGATAATAGAAGATCTCCTTGATCTGGGAGAAGATATCATCCTCTGCAGCAAAAAAGGCAAACCAATCGGCGAGAAGCCATCGCGCTTTATGGATCCTGATTATCTCGATGCTATAGAGCTCAGCGAAAAGAAAAGAGTGGTCCGCATCAGGATATTTCTGATCACCAGGATCGGAAACAGCATTTCCGACCTCGCAGAACAGATCTTTGATATCGTCGAAAATGACTATGCCATCCTGAGGCTGGCAAAGCCGGGGTACATTTCAGTCAATATCAAAGGCGTAATGTCTGATGAACTGATCAAGAGAAACATAGAAGTAGTTAGAAGAAATGTCTGATAAACTCGCTTTATGTGATGAAGTAACCGGAATCAGGGGGATAGGAGGCAAAAAGAAACAGATCCTCTCATCGATGGGGATCCGCACTGTAGAAGATCTCCTTTCGCACTATCCTGTCCGCTACAGGGACAGAAGGACCCTTGTTCCTGCCGCCCGGGCCTCAGAGGACCGGGATTCTTTGATATGCGGAGAACTCGTCAGAGTGCAGCTTCGTCCGCTCTCGGGGCACAGGACAATCACTGAATGCGTGATGAGAGACGAAAGCACAGTTTTCAGCGCAGTTTTCTTCAATATGCCTTATCTCAAAAAGAACCTGCATATCGGAGCTGAATATGTGATGTTCGGAAGGATGAGGATCCGCAACGGTATGAGAGTGTGGACCAATCCCGAAATGGCGCTCAGAGGCGGCGAGCGCGATGTAAGAGGGATTATCCCTGTCTACAGGACGGCACCCGGACTCAGCAGCGTCAATCTGACGAAATGGATCAGAAATGCTCTTGACTGCACGGATCTTTCAGGAGACTGGATCAGCAGAGACATCTTAACTGAAAGGAGACTCTGCGGCAGAGATTTTGCTTATTCCAATATCCATTTCCCGGAGAGCGAGCAGCATTACAAAGCAGCCAGATACAGACTCGTTTATGAGCAGCTTCTGACATATCAGCTGGCGATCAGACTCAGCAGAAGCGATATCGAATCAGCATCCGGCGACGCATCCGTACCTGATGCCGATATTTCTTCTTTTATAAAAGGACTTCCGTTTGTTCTGACATCCGGACAGAAAAAATGCATCCGTGAGATAGAAGCGGATCTTGTTTCTCCGCGCCCTATGAACAGACTTGTGCAGGGCGATGTCGGCTGCGGCAAAACAGTAGTCGCCGAAGCGGCGATCTATAAATGCGCAAAAAGCTCTCTTCAGTCTGCGATGATGGCGCCTACAGAGATCCTGGCAAGGCAGCATTATGAGAGACTCAAAGCTGACCTGGAGCCTTACGGAATCAGAGTCGTCATGCTGATCAGCGGCATGAAAGCCGCCGAAAGGCGGGAGGTCCTCGCTGAGATCGCTTCGGGAAAAACCGATGTGACAGTCGGGACGCACGCCATCATACAAAAAGACGTCAGTTTTTCCGATCTTGCTCTGGTCATAACAGATGAACAGCACCGTTTTGGCGTCAATCAGCGCAAGACTCTCGTGCAAAAAGGCCGCGGCGTCAATGTCCTGGTTATGTCGGCTACTCCTATACCAAGGACTCTTGCCGCGACAGTGTTCGGCGATATGGATTTCAGCATCATTCGATCAAGACCGGAAGGCAGGAGAGAGATCATAACCAGAGCCTTGGACAAAAGCAGCAGGCAGAGGGCGTACAGAGCTGTAAGAGATGAACTCGATGCCGGAAACCTGGCGTATATCGTAGCTCCAAGTATCGACAGTGACGATGAAGACATTTCGTCTGTGATGCAGCTCTATAATGAGATCACGGAAAAATTCCCGCATGAGAAAACAGCTCTTCTTCACGGCAGACTCAGCAAAGAAGAGAAAGAGTCCATCATGGAAGATTTCCGGGCTCACAGAGTTCACATCCTTGTCTCTACGGTCGTCATTGAAGTAGGCATCGATGTCCCTGACGCAACGATCATTGTCATAGAGAACTCTGAACGCTTCGGTCTCGCTCAGCTGCATCAGCTCAGAGGGCGCGTAGGCAGAAGCGACAGACAGTCATACTGCTATCTTATCAATTACAGCAGATCTGAAACAGCAATAGCCAGAGCAAGGACGATGGCGGAAGTCAGCGACGGATTTGAGATCAGCGAAGCCGATTACCGCATGAGAGGACCCGGCGACATCATGGGAACGATGCAGTCAGGAAATTACAGAAGGGATATACTTGCTCTGTGCAGATATACGGATATACTTGAGGCAGCTTCAGAGGATGCTGACAGGATCATGACTTCGCCTGAAGGAACGGATCTGGAGCATGTCAGAGATTATATGAGGGCAGAGGCAGAGACCGATAATTCGGATATCCTGTAGAAGATCTGCCGGGAGAGGTAAACATGAAGATAACATCAGGTGAATTCAAATACAGAAACATAGAAGTCCCGAAAGGCATAAGACCGACGACTGAAAAAGTCCGCGAAGCTGTATTCAGCATGATCAGAGAATGGATCCCGGGAGCATGCGTATGCGATTTGTTCGCCGGAAGCGGTGCTATGGGGCTTGAAGCACTTTCAAGAGGCGCGGATAAATGCTGGTTCTCAGAGCTTAGCAGGCAGAACTACAGGGTTCTGCTCGGAAATATCGAAAACTGCAGGGCAGGAGACAGGTCAGTCGTTATCAATTCCGACTACAGATCAGCAATTGCAAGGATCACAGACAGACTGGACGTTGTGATTCTGGACCCTCCATACGATCAGACCGGCTATTATGAAGATGCGCTGTCTCTTCTGCAGGAAAGGGAACTTCTGGATGAGGGAAGCGTGGTAGTAGCGGAGCATCTTTACGATAATCCGTTATCGGAAACATATGAAAACCTCGTCAGAATCAAAGAAAAGAAGTACGGAAGCATAGGTGTGGATGTATACATTTTTGAGCAGTCTTATTGATAAACAAACTCATCTTTGCTACACTAATTCTGTAAGGATACAATAATTATGGAAAGAAAAGCCCTGTACGCCGGTTCATTTGATCCGGTCACCAACGGACATCTCAATATCATCGAGAGAGCAGCAGCTTTATTCGACTCACTGACAGTTCTGATCGCTGTCAACGCGAACAAGAATAATCTGTTTGATCTCGGCGAGCGTCTTGAGATCATGAAAGAGGTCACAGGACATCTTTCTAATGTTACAGTTGATACGTTCAGCGGTCTTCTGGCAGATTATGTCAATGAAAACAGATTTGACGCTTACATCAGAGGGCTAAGGGGTACTACTGATTTTGAGAACGAACTGCATATGGCACAGATGAATGCCAGGCTGTTCAGGGAAGATACTGAAACTATCTTTCTGATGACTGATCCTAAGTATTCATTCATTAGCTCAAGTCTCGTCAAGGAAGTCGCGGCTTTCGGGGGAAGTATTGAAGGGCTTGTACCTGAATGTGTTGTTTCCAGGATCAGATCTAAATCGCAGGAGGAGTAAATTATGAACGATGACAGCATCAAAATCATGTCACTGCTTGATGAACTGGAAGAACTGATCAAGTCTTCCGGAAAAATGCCTTTCTCAGAAAAAGGTATCATCGATCTCGATGTAGCAGAAAAAATCATTGAGGATATGAGACTCAATCTTCCGAGAGATATCCAGCAGGCTAAGTGGCTTGGACAGGAAAAAGACAGGATCATCAACGATGCCAAGAGAGAATACAATCGTATGATCAACGAGGCTAAGGATCAGGTCGAGTATCTTGTAAACAATAACAGCATCTACAAAGACGCTCAGAAGAGAGCCGATGCTATTATCAAAGAGGCTGAAAATCATGCCAACTATATGAAATACAGATCATATGAGTATATCGATCAGCTTCTGTATGACATGCAGAATGATATCGCCAACGTAGGCAACACATATATCCAGCCTATGACAGAGTATTTTGCTGAAATGCTCAGCAATATCAATTCAAGAGTCAACCAGAACAGACAGGAAATGAAGACTCTTGCTGAGAGAGTCCAGCTTGGCGAGCCGCCTGCAGAACCTGCAGCTGAGACACCTGCTGAATAGAATCGATATCTGTTACAGAATGACCAATGGGACCGGCTTTCAGTTCGGTCCCGTTTTTTGGAAAAGGGAAAAGAACCGGAATGAAAGCAGTCGGAATCATCGCTGAATACAATCCGCTCCACAACGGACATATATATCATATGAAGAAAGCGCGGGATCTATCAGGTGCCGATACTGTTGTCGCGGCTATGAGCGGAAACTTCGTTCAGAGAGGCATGCCGGCTGTATTCGACAAGTGGACGAGGACGGAACATGCGCTTCTGTGCGGCGCAGATCTGGTGATTGAGATACCTGTCATCAGCTGCCTTGGGAATGCAGGCCAGTACGCCGAAAGCGGAGTGCGTCTTCTTGAATCTCTTGGATGCGTACCTTATATCTCTTTCGGAAGCGAGAGCGGAAAGACGGAGTATCTCAAAGCCGCAGCCGATTTTATCAGGGAAAACCGGAAAGCAATGGATGCTCTGATTGCTGAGGCTGTCACAGAAGGTCTCAGCTTTCCGAGAGCAAGGGCAAAAGCCTACAGCCTCCTCGGCGGTCCGCTCGGAGCGATCCCGGATTCTCCCAATGATATACTGGCTCTCGAATATATTTCAGCGATGCGTTCCTCAGAGCCTCTTGCTGTAACCAGAAAGGGCGCGGGATACCATGATGCTTACGAAGACAGCGGGAGATACCAGAGCGCTTCGGCCTTGAGAGACATGATGAGATCAGGCCTGGATATCTCAGGAGCTGTACCCGGATGCACTGCGGATTCGTCTTCAGATATCCCGGTTCTGACTGCTGAGGGCGAAGCAAGACTGTTTGATCTGGTCCGGTACGCAGTGATGAGCCGCAGCCCTGAATGGATCGATGACTGTCCGTCCGGAGGCGAAGGGCTCGGGAATCTGCTGAAACGAAGCTGCCGGGATGCCTGCAGCCTGGATGAACTGATCAGTACTGTCAAATCCAAAAGATATACCTACACAAGGATATCGAGACTCTGTATGCAGGTATTGCTCGGGATCACCAGGACAGTCTGCGATTGGAAAATGTCTGAACCGGCTTATATAAGAGTACTGGGATTTACAGGCAGAGGTCAGCAGCTTCTGTCTGAGATAAAAGCCGGCGGCTTTGCATCTCTTCCTGTTATAACGAATATCAACAAGGAAGCGGATCTGACAGATGACAGGGGACAGAAGCTTCTGGAACTGGATGTTTATGCTTCGGATATCTATTCTCTTCTGACCGGAAGAGATATGGGAAGATACAGCGATCACAGGCAGAAACCTGTGATTGTAAGAGAAGAAAAAGAAAAAACCGCTAACCTCTGCGATTAGCGGTATCTGCTGGTCGGGGTGACACGATTCGAACGTGCGACCTCTTCGTCCCGAACGAAGCGCTCTACCAAGCTGAGCCACACCCCGGCGACATATATAAAAATAACTCAATAGGAAAACTAATGCAAGTCTTTTTTTGCTAAAGTTTTTTCAAATACATTACGAAAACGGCAAGAAAATCATTGACAATGTTATTCCCGATGAATATAATAATCGAGTGCGTCGGCTAAAGGCACAGCTGCGCATCTGAGAATCGTTCAAAATCAGAATTTATATATAAGGAGGTGTCGACAGTGGCAGTACCTAAGAGGAAAACATCACAGGCTAAGACGGACTTTCGATCTGTCCTCAGTGCCATGAGCCAAAGCTTCCACACAGAGTATGTCCTAACTGCGGTTACTATGACGGCAAAGACGTTGTAAACGCTGAGTAATCAGATCCGGACACATATAATATAGTATTTGGATGGAAGAGTGCAGGCCTTATGGTCTGCACATTTATTTTTTGAGACAAAGCACGCAAAAAAGCTGCTGCTTTGCCTGTTTGCGGCAATTATCTGATGACTGATTCAAGATATTGTGGTACAATAAATTGATTTTTTATGCGCAGACACATTATGTAGTAAAAAAGAGTATGCGCATTACAAGGAGAATCTATGGCAGCAGACAAGAACAGTACTAATAAAAGGGGACCGGGCAGACCTCCGGGGAGCAAGAACAAAAAATCTTCGGGACAGACTTCCGGCAGTGCATCGAAGCCGTCAGCCGATCCCGCTCAGATGAAATATGAAAAAATAAAAGCGTTGCAGGAAGAATACGACCGCGACAGACGGAATCTGGATATTATCTGGAGCATCACTCTTACAGCCATCGGCCTTTTCCTGCTGTTTACGGTAGTAATGAATTCTACCGGATCATTCGGAAGCAGGGTGCATGATGTTTTCCTGGGACTTTTCGGCATCATGGCATATGTACTGCCGTTTTTTGTCATTATCTTCGCTTTGCTTCTGTTCCTGCGCAAAATGCAGCACATAAGCATCAGGACCGTGATATTCAGTATCCTCATATTCCTCAATATGTGCATTCTGAACTCGTATCGTTTTATCGATGAAAAAGCGCTCGGATTCGGATTCCTGGACATGGCAGAAGAGTATTTTAACGCGATCGACGGAAAAGGCGGCGGAGCCATAGGCATGGAGCTCGGATCCATCCTCGTGAAGTTCTTCGGCATGCCGGGACTTCTGATCATCGCTTCGGCCGTGCTCATCATTTCTATATTCCTCGTTGCCAATACTCCGATTTCAAGGTTCTTTGACAAGACGATCAAAAAGCACGAGGAAAGACGTATCTTCAAAGAACTTGAAGAAGCGGAGACCGCGAAGATCCAGATGGCAGTCGCCAGCACAGCTACGCCGGGCGCGGATCCTGAAACAGGGATCGTTAAAGGCGGTATCCAGCATGAAGACCATGAGCCGGTATTCGCCGGTTCTGCCAAGTCGATATGGAAATCCATACTCAACGGTATTATGAGGACTGACGAGGAGCCTGATGATCTTCCGAGCCAGAAAGAGCAGTATGAAGCTCTCAGGAAAAGCTCTGAGCATATTTCCGAGGAACCGTCTTCATCCTCCGGGATCGTGGAGCCGATCGCTCCAATGAATCCTCTCGCTGCAGAGCAGCCGCACACCGTATATGATGATGACACTTATACACAGGTGTTCGGCAGAGATACTTTCATAGGCCAGATCGCCAGAAGGATCACAGGAGCATTTTCTGTTAACAGAGATGAGCCGAAAGCCGCGAGAGAAGTGATATCCGATGGCAGAATGCATTATGACGATGTCGATTATATGGATTTCGGATATCCGGGCAGAAGACCTCGGAGAGAAGACAGCGCATCAGAACAAAAACCTGACGATGCACAGACCGAGACTGCATCTTCACATTCGCTCGGCATGAACTGGGATGAAGAAGATACACCTCAGCCGTCCAAGGCCGGGAAGAGCTACGGACTTGCAGCTGATGATGAATACAGCCACCATTCAAGCGGGGTATACGGACTCGATGGTCACGCTAAGGCTGAAAGAAGACCGGACACAGATGATATCAGCTTTTCCGGCGGAAACGCAGCCGGAGCAGGCATCGCCATGAGCATGAAAGGTATTTCCGGAAGCGGTATGGACGGAGGCTACGAAGCAGCCAATAAACACCGCAGCAGGATCGCCAACGGAGGAGCCGCTCCTGAAAAAGGTCTTTCCGATGATGTAGATAAACCTGCAAAAAAGAACGGCAAAAGCAAGGGCCTTCAGGCTGAATCAGAACGCACTGAAGAAGACAACGAGCTTGCAGACAGCTTCAGCGCAGCAGGTTATGAAGCAGATGCCTCTTATGTTCTTCCGCCTGTGAGCCTGCTCAAGAAAAGCACAGGCTCCAGACAGATGATGTCGGATTATCAGCTTGAAGAAAGAGCCAATCTGCTGGAGAAGACGCTCAGTGATTTCGGAGTGGAAGCAAAGGTCCTCAATGTTACCCAGGGTTCTTCGGTAACAAGATATGAGGTGCAGCCTGCCACCGGAGTCAAAGTTGCCAGCATCACCAGACTTGCAGATGATATCGCACTCAACCTCAGAGCAAAATCCATCAGGATCGAAGCGCCGATCCCGGGAAAGGCAGCTGTAGGAATCGAAGTCGAAAACGACAAGCCGTCGCCTGTATTTGTCAGAGAACTCATCGAATCCGAAGAATTCACCTCTGCAGATTCCAAAGTGGAATTCGTAGTAGGAAAAGATATCTCCGGAAACAATATCGTCGCCGATCTCAAGGCGATGCCGCATCTGCTGATCGCCGGAGCGACAGGCTCAGGTAAATCAGTATGCATCAACACTATCATCACCAGTTTCCTCTATAAGGCTAAGCCGTCTGAGCTCAAGCTGATCATGATAGATCCTAAGGTCGTTGAACTTGCGAATTACAACGGCATTCCTCATATGCTCACACCTGTCGTCACTGACGCCCGCAAGGCTGCGAGAGCGCTGGCTATAGCAGTTGAGGAAATGGATAAGAGATATGAACTCTTCGCAAAGGAAGGAGTCAAGGATCTCGATTCGTACAATGAACTGATGAAAGCCAATCATGAACCGCAGAGATGCAAGCCGCAGGTCGTCATTATTATTGACGAGCTGGCTGACCTCATGATGGCATCCCCGTCAGAAGTCGAGAATTCCATCTGCAGACTGGCCCAGAAGGCAAGAGCAGCAGGAATGCATCTGATCGTAGCTACACAGAGACCATCTGTAGATGTCGTAACAGGTCTGATCAAGGCCAATATCCCGTCAAGGATCGCTTTCAGCGTAGCTTCTCAGATCGACTCCAGAACGATCCTTGATATGACAGGCGCTGAAAAGCTTCTCGGCAAGGGCGATATGCTGTTCTCGCCTGTAGGCTCCAGCAAGCCGTACCGTGTACAGGGACCGTTCATCTCAGACAGCGAGACCGAAAAAGTCATTAAGTTCGTCAAGAAAGAAGGCGGGACACCTGTATATGATGAAGAGATCCAGCAGGCCATCGAAAGCAGCGAGAAGAGAGGCGGAGCGGAACCTCAGGATGAACTGACGGAAGACGCGATCGCTTTCATCCTCAAATCAGGCCAGGCGTCTGTATCCATGCTCCAGAGGAGATTCAGGATCGGATATAACAGGGCTGCAAGGATCATCGACGAGATAGAAGATAAAGGCATTATCGGACCTTCCGACGGATCAAGACCTCGTCAGGTGCTGATCACAGAAGATCAGTATTATAACGGAGGCGCCAATGCTGCCCAGGCTCAGGAGACGATCGACGAGATCTCGCCTCAGGAAAAGGCAGAGCTCAATGCCAAGGTCACCGGTAAGCCGCACATGAATCTCGTGTCGCAGAAGCCTGCGGAGGAAGATGAAGAAGTGATCCCTGCGCCTCCTGCAGATACCTCGCGCGATACGGCAGTAGATTATTTCAACTCTCTTCCTGAGAGTGTGCGCAAAATGATACTCAATTCGGATAATGAATAAAATAATGAAGAAAATCTATATCGACACACTTGGCTGCGCCAAGAATGAATATGATTCACAGATGATGGCGGCTTCTCTTACTGAGAGGGGCTGCGTCATTGTGTCTGAGCCTCAGGATGCCGACATTATGATCGTCAACACCTGCGGTTTCATCGAAGATGCCAAGAAGGAGTCCATCCAGAGGATCTTTGAGCTGGCAGAAGAAAAAGAAAAGCACATGAAGCTTGTGGTGACCGGCTGTCTTTCGGAACGCTATCACAACGAGCTGGCTTCAGAGATGCCGGAAGTAGATATGCTTTTCGGTGTAAATGATTACGATGACCTCCCGGAAAGGATCCTTGCCGAGTCAGACGAACGGGACCTGGTTGGAGCTGAAACTGACGATCTCAGATACAGAAAGAGACTCTTTGATGAGGGTTCATACACCGGATATCAGGATATGGCGGATGCAGGGATCAGGGAACTGATCCTGATCGCGCAGGACACATCCCAGTACGGACGTGATCTGTACGGAAAACTCTGTCTTCCGGAGCTTCTCAGGAAGCTCTGCGCGATAGAAGGCATAGACTGGATACGTCTGATGTATGTTTACGATAACAGTATTACCGACGAACTCATTGAAACGATCGCAGAAGAGCCAAAAATCTGCAAATACATCGATATGCCGATCCAGCATGTATCAGACAGAGTCCTTCACCGCATGAGAAGACAGTCCACGGGAGCCTCTATCAGGGCAGTGATCAGCAAGCTCAGGGAGCGCATTCCGGATGTTCACATCAGGACAACACTTCTGGTGGGATTCCCGGGCGAGACGCAGGAAGACATAGACGAGCTTCTTGATTTTATCGACACGATGAAGATCGACAGACTCGGAGCCTTTGCCTTTTCAGACGAAGAGGGAACACCTTCCTACGAACTTGACGACAAGCTGGATGAAGAGACAAAACAGGCAAGAAGAGATCTTGTCATGGAGCATCAGCTCAGAGTGAGCGAAGAACTCAACGAAAAGAAAATCGGCAGGGTATATGAGGTCATAGTAGACGAAATCATAGATGAGGGCGTCTATTCCGGAAGGACAAGATTTGACTCTCCGGAAATAGACTGCAACGTTACCTTTGAAAGCGAGTACGAGCTTTATCCGGGCGACATCGCGGATGTCAGGATCATGAATGCCTATGAATATGATCTTGAAGGCATCGCAGTAATGACAGATTGATATTATTTTTTACAGAAGGAGAGAAAGTCATGAATCTTCCTAACAAACTAACGATCGCAAGAATGATAGCAGTTCCGTTCTTTATTATCTGCTTCATGGTCGGTATGTATCCGGCTGCGCTTATCATATTTATTGCAGCTTCGTTTACCGATTTCCTGGACGGCAAGATCGCCAGATCAAGAAATCTTGTCACCAATTTCGGCAAGATCATGGATCCGCTGGCAGACAAGATCCTTGTCTATTCCGCGCTCTGTCTCTTCATCGAGACGAACACAATAGACGCCTGGATGCTGATCATCATCCTAGCAAGAGAATTCGTCGTTGCGGGCATGAGAACAGTTGCTGCTTCTGAAGGAAGAGTTCTCGCAGCAGGAATGTCCGGCAAGATCAAGACCGTTCTTCAGATGATCGCTGTGATCCTGATGCTTCTCGGATTGTGGCTTTCAGATATTCACCAGATCATGGTTGCAGGATATGCGATATTCATAGCATCCCTTGTTATGACCGTATATTCCGGGGCCGAATATGTCTACAAAAACAGAGACGTATTTTCAATGTAGCTGAGGTCGATCTATGAGAACATCAATTATTGCGGTCGGTACCGAGCTTCTGTTCGGTCAGACAGTCAATACGAACGCATCGTATCTGTCAGAGAACCTCAATCTGATGGGTTTTGATGTGATGTATCATTTTGTTGTCGGAGACAATCCGGGGCGGCTCAAGAAGAAACTTGTCCAGGCATTCGAAGACACTGATATGGTGCTTCTGACAGGCGGCCTCGGTCCCACACAGGATGATCTGACAAAAGAAATGGTCGCTGAATACATGGGCGTCGGACTTTACAGAGACGAGAAAGTCGTGTCCGACCTCAAGTCTTTTTTTGAAAGACACGGAAGACATATGGCCGACAACAACCTGAAGCAGGCTTATCTTCCGGAAGGCTGCACACCTCTGTATAATGCCTCCGGTACAGCGCCGGGTTTTGCCCTTGAAAAAGACGGCAAGATCGCTGTCTGCTTCCCGGGACCTCCGCGCGAGCTGAAATGGCTTTTTGAAAATGGCGGAAGGCAGTATCTTGAGCAGTTCATGCAGAAGAAAATGTGCTACCGTGTCATACGTACCATCGGAATCGGGGAGTCGGATCTTGAGACCTTGCTTCTGCCGCTGATAGACACTCAGACAGACCCTACAATAGCCACTTATGCAAAAGAGGGTGAATGTACTGTAAGAGTCGCCTCGCAGAGAGACACAGCTGAAGAAGCCGCTGCAGCCGTAGATGAGATGACTGCCAGGATCGAAGAACTTGCGGGCAGATATATCTACAGTCTCAATGATGAGGAGCTTGTCGATACAGTTGTCAGGCTGCTCAAAGAAAAGCATCTCACGATCTCTGCCGCCGAATCCTGCACAGGAGGGAAGTTCGCTGCGGCAATCACCGACGTTGCAGGAGCGTCTGAGGTAATCAGATCTTCATTTGTTACATATAGTAATGAAGCCAAGATCTCTGTCCTCGGAGTGCCGGAAGAGACCATCAGCACTTACGGTGTGGTAAGCCCGGAAACTGCTATGGCCATGGCAGAAGGACTCAGCCGCAGGGCCGGAGCAGATGTATCAGTGTCCGTAACAGGCTATGCCGGACCTGATGCAGATGAAGGCCACAGCGCAGGCGAGGCATACATCGGATATGTTTACAGAGATATGAAAGGATATGTTTCTGTGAACACTTCCCGCAATATGAGAAAGTGGAACAGGAACTATATCATGCTCAGAATGCTGAGGACAGTCTATCTGCTGATCACAGATAAAATGCAGGAAGAGCAGGCTGCAAAAAAACAATAATAAACTTCGCTGAGTGCAGAAAATGCAGCATCTCATGCATTACGCGTTCGACAAAACAGCCGAAATCAATATAATTGCATCAGATACAAAAATTCATTGACAATACCTGTCACGCGAAGTATTATATACACGAACAAGCGTTCTTTTTAATACCAGGAGGAATTATGGCAGCTAACAATACTGACAACGCAGCAAAAGAAAAGGCCCTCAGTCAGGCACTTGAACAGATACAGAAACAATACGGCAAGGGTGCGATCATGAAGCTCGGAGATGCCGGCCCGGTAACCAATCTCGATGTTATCTCCACAGGATCCATCAGTCTCGACCTTGCTACAGGCGTAGGCGGATATCCTAAGGGCAGGATCATAGAGATCTACGGACCTGAATCTTCAGGTAAGACGACTCTCACACTTCATGCGATCGCTGAAGCTCAGAAGAAAGGCGGACAGGCTGCCTTTATCGATGCTGAGCACGCACTGGATCCTGTTTACGCCAGAAACCTCGGAGTCAATGTGGATGAGCTCCTCGTTTCCCAGCCGGATACAGGCGAGCAGGCACTTGAGATCTGCGAGATGCTTGCCCGGAGCGGAGCCCTCGATATCATTGTCATCGACTCTGTTGCAGCTCTGGTACCTAAGGCTGAGATCCAGGGAGAGATGGGAGATTCTCACGTGGGTCTTCAGGCAAGGCTGATGTCACAGGCTCTCCGTAAGATCGCCGGTGCAGTCAATAAATCCAACACCTGCGTGATCTTCATCAACCAGCTCAGAGAGAAGATCGGCGTCATGTTCGGAAATCCTGAGACTACCACGGGCGGCAGGGCTCTCAAGTTCTACGCATCGATGAGACTTGATGTCAGAAGGATCGAGACAATCAAGAAAGGCGAGGAGATGCTCGGCAACAGGACCAGAGTCAAGATCGTCAAAAACAAAGTAGCGCCTCCTTTCAAGAAGTCTGAATTCGATATCATGTACGGAACAGGAATTTCTCTTGCCGGGGATATCCTCGATACTGCTACCGATCTCGGAATCATAGATAAGGCCGGCTCATGGTACAGCTACAATGGCGAGCGTATCGGCCAGGGCAGAGAGAATGTCAAGGCTTATCTCGAGGAACACAACGATGTCCTCGAAGAAGTAAGAGCCAAGGTCATGGCTTCATTTGAAGCATCAAAGCACAAGGACGATAAGCAGGGCGGCATACGCGTTGATGAGGACGGAGTCGTCATAGAAGACTGATATCAGACGGAAACCTGAAATTCCGCAATTTCTTCATTTTTTCCTTGACGCAGACAATCGCTTTTGTTATACTTGAACGCGGTCAACCGCACGTAAAGGGTTCCAGTTAAGCATCATAACATCAGAAAATCACAATGATGCACCCGGTTCGGCGAGTCTGGTTTAAGGAGGAATATATTAAATGTACGCAATTATCAGAACAGGCGGCAAGCAGTACAGAGTACAGGAGAACGATGAGTTCAGAGTAGAGAAGCTTGACGCAGCAGTAGGCGACAAGGTTATCTTTGATGAAGTCGTAGCAGTAGGCGGAGATGAGCTTGTTGTAGGAACACCGCTTGTAGCAGGTTACGGAGTTGAGGCTGAGGTTCTCGAGCAGGGCAAGGCTGACAAGGTTATCATCTACAAGTACAAGGCTAAGAAGGACTACAGACGCAAGAACGGCCACAGACAGCCGTATACACTTGTTAAGGTCACAGGATTTGTAACTGACCTGAAAGCAGATAAGAAGGAAGAAGTCAAAGCAGCAGCTGACGAACCAGTTAAGGCTAATGCTTCAATGAAGAAAGACGAACTCCTTGCAATCGCAAAGGACATGGGCATCGAGGTTGCAGCTAAGGCAACCAAGGCTGACATCCTTGCAGCTATCGAGGCTAACTAATAAGGAACAGGAGGTAAAATTCGATGTCAAGTAAAAAGGGAGTAGGAAGTTCCAAGAACGGCAGAGATTCCGAGTCCAAGAGACTTGGACTTAAGGTAGGTGCCGGTGAATATGTAAGCGCTGGAAGCATCATCATGAGACAGAGAGGCACTAAGCTTCACCCTGGCAACAATGTTGGTATCGGTGGAGATGACACTCTGTTCGCTAAGATCGACGGAACTGTAAAGTTCGAGAGATACGACAAGAAGAGAAAGAAAGTAAGCGTTTACAGCAAGGAAGCATAGTTTCCAATGCTACATCAAGCCCCTACATTGTAGGGGCTGTTTTTTAGCTTAAAACTGACGGGAGTGCGATATGTTCGTAGACAGAGCAGAAATAACAATCAAATCAGGTAAAGGCGGCAACGGCGCTGTTACTTTCAGACGCGACCCATATGTACCTGACGGAGGACCGGACGGCGGCGACGGCGGTGACGGCGGCAGTGTGATTTTTATTGCAGACCGTAACCTCAGAACGCTGATGGATCTCAAGTACAAGAGAAAGTATCAGGCTGAAAACGGCCAGAACGGCATGAAGAGAAACCGTTACGGCAAAAAAGGCCAGGATCTGTATATCAAAGTACCTGTCGGCACGCTTATCATTGATAAGGAAACAGGACTTCTGATGAAGGACCTCTGCAATGACGGTGATACAGTCGTAGCAGCCAAGGGCGGAAAAGGCGGCAGAGGCAATGTGCACTACAAGAGCAGTATCCGCCAGGCGCCTAACTTTGCTGAAGCCGGCGGCTTTGCAAGAGAAAGGGAAGTCATACTCGAGCTTAAGCTCATCGCTGATGTAGGCCTTCTCGGTTTTCCTAATGTTGGAAAATCCACTCTTCTTTCGGTATGCACCAATTCAAAACCTAAAATCGCCGGGTATCACTTTACTACGATAGATCCTAATCTCGGAGTGGTCTATCTCCATGATACCAGTTTTGTCATGGCTGATATCGCAGGAATCATCGAAGGAGCTTCGCAGGGTGCGGGACTCGGTTTCAAATTCCTCAAACATATCGAGAGAACCAAGGTCCTTGTTCATGTCGTAGATGTATCCGGCTCTGAAGGCAGAGATCCTGTCGAAGACTATCAGAAAATCATCGCGGAGCTTGAGCAGTACGATCCGAAGCTTCTCAGGAAACCTCAGGTCGTTGCAGCCAACAAGACAGATATTGTGACTGATCAGGATAAGTACGATGAATTCATGGAATACATGAAAGATCAGGGAAGAAAAGTCTTTCCTATCAGTGCTGCTACCGGAAAAGGGATCACAGAGCTTCTCAACGAGGTGCTTCATGAGATAGAAATATACGAAGAACCTGAAGAAGACCAGATGCCAATGTATGATTTCGCTGCTGATGACTACGATGCCGATTACAAGAAGATCAGCGCATATGTCGATGATGACGGAGCGTTTGTCCTTGAGGGCAAGCAGCTGACTAAGATCTTCAATTCGACTAATTTCACAGATTCCGGATCTATCAGGTATCTTTACAATTATATCCTTAAGCAGGGAGGTATCAGACTCCTTCAGGACCTTGGTCTCAAAGAAGGCGATACAGTCCGCATACAGGATTTCGAATTTGAATACACAGAAGACTGATGAATTCAGTTCAGCAGTATTGATTAATAATTCACAAATGGGGAAGATCACATCTTCCCTTTTTTGTACAAAAAAATCACGAATCAATACAAAATATAGATGCTGAAAAATGGACCGATCTTTAAATCGGTGAATTTTCGCAGAACTTCATGCGTTTTCTGATGAGTCTCATGCATTTTTTGTAAACGGTCGGTCATTTTTCATTTAGAGTATAGATGTAATAGATTTACAGCGTAAATGATATCCCGAACACACTCCGGAGCAAGACATGAAAGAAAACGCTGTAAACAGAATAAGAGCATTTGCCGGTGACCTGGCTGCAGACAGAAAGAGGATGATCAGGATCATGCTGATTATTCTGATGATCCTGGCAGCCCTGGTGCTGAGAGTCCATGAGAACAACAAGTCAGACATAACGATCGAGGACAAGACGTCATCGTCAGAAGAGATATGTGTTGATATCGGAGGCGCTGTAGTCAAACCGGGAGTATACACTGTAGGACCTGATACGAGACTGTACGAGGTGATAGAAATGGCCGGCGGCCTTCTGAGCAACGCAGATACGGATTCCATTAACAGAGCCGAGTATGTCGAAGACGGAGAGAAAATAATGATTCCTTCAAGGTCTGGTCTGCAGCAGTTTTCTCCGGAAGGCGAATCCGCTGAACCTTCTTCTGCTGATAACGCGGAGGCGGCTGATGAAACTGCAGCTTCCTCGTCATCGGCATCGAATCTTGTCAACATCAACACTGCGTCCAAGGATGAACTTAAGAAACTCAGCGGGATAGGAGATGTCAAGGCGGAAAAGATCATAGAGTATCGTATGAATAACAGGTTCAGAAGCAAGGAAGATATAAAAAAGGTAGAAGGAATAGGGGAAGCAACTTATAACAGTATCAAAGATCTGATAACAGTCTAAGGAGATGACGAAAATGAAAAAGACACAGGAGATCAACACCGAAGTACTGGTAGACCTTATCAACCAGCTTTCTGAAATCAGCAAATGGCTTGCCGGAGAATACACGAGTATAGAAAGAGCCTACAACAGATATCAGTCGTTCTATGTCCCTTTGTCCGATGCACTGAGGGACTTCGGGATACGTATCGAGTATAACGGATATGCTTATATCCTTGAAGCTGTGCGGATCATTATCGAGAGAAACAACTTAGACTTAAGTCTCAAGACAGATGTCTATCCGCCGATCGCCAGGAAATATCACATCCGCCAGACAGACAGCATCGAGCACAATATCAGAAACGCTATCGGCGCTGCGTACAGAGATAATATCAAAGAACCCGGATCGAATATGATGGGCATATTTCACAGAAAACCTACAAGCAAACAGTTCCTGATGTATCTGGCAGACTATGTAAGGAGATCGATGTACGAAGGACAGGCGACAGAAGAATTAAACGTCGGTTGATTTGACCGGACCGTGTGTGTTAGCATGGTGCTGCAGTCTTTCGGGGAGGCTGCAGCATTTTGTAACATACGGAGATGATATATATGGAAAAAGCAAAACTGGACAGAATCAACGAGCTTGCGCACAAATCAAAGGCAGAAGGTCTGAGCCCGGAAGAAAAAGAAGAACAGGCAATTCTCAGAGCTGAATTCCTTGCAGAAATCAGAGCAGATGTTAAAGCATCTCTTGAATCCATCGAGATAGTAGATGAAATAAGATCCTGATAGTGATATAATAAATGGAAGTTTTTTTAGACAAGGAGATATTTCATGGAAAAACTCGGGGTAAACGAATTAAGAGATATGTTCAGAGACTTCTTTGTCAGCAAGGGACATTATGCAGGCGGAAGCGCATCTCTGATACCTCGCAATGACAAGAGCCTTTTGATAATCAACTCAGGAATGGCACCTCTGAAGCCGTATTTCGCAGGTGTCGAAACTCCTCCTCGCAAGAGGATGACTACATGCCAGAAATGCATCAGGACCAACGACATTGATAATGTCGGAAAGACTGCGCGTCATGGTACATTCTTCGAGATGCTCGGAAATTTCAGCTTTGGTGATTATTTCAAGAAAGAGTCACTGCAGTGGGGGTGGGAATTCTGTACTGAATGGCTCAAGATGCCAAAAGAAAAGCTCTGGGCTACTATATATGAAAACGATGACGAAGCATATGAGATCTGGAGAGATATCATCGGCATGCCCGAGGAAAGGATCGTCAGGCTTGGCAAAGATGATAATTTCTGGGAGATAGGATTAGGACCATGCGGCCCGTGTTCTGAGATCTATTACGATCGCGGACCTGAATGGGGCTGCGGTAAGCCTGACTGCAAGCCCGGCTGTGAATGCGACAGATATCTTGAGTTCTGGAATCACGTATTTACACAGTTTGATAAGCAGGAAGACGGCTCATATCCGAGACTTGCTCATCCTAACATCGATACCGGAATGGGTCTTGAGAGACTCGCCTGCATCCTGCAGGATGTCGATTCGATCTTCGATGTAGATACTGTCAAGTATATCAGAGACTCCATCACCGATATGGCGGGAGTCGAGTATCAGGCTGGCAATCATGACGTTGACGTAAGCGTGAGAATCGTTACCGACCACCTCAGATCAATGACATTCATGATCGCTGACGGTATCCTCCCAAGCAACGAGGGCAGAGGATACATCCTCAAGAGAATCATCAGAAGAGCTGCAAGACACTGCAAGCTTCTGGGAATCACTCAGGCTAATCCTCTTGTAGAGCTTGCTGAGAGTGTAGTCAAGACTTCCGGCGGCGCATACCCTGAGCTCGTTGAGAAGCATGACTATATCATGAAGATGATCAAAGTCGAGGAAGATAACTTCGCCCGTACACTTGATAACGGAATGGATATCCTCGAAGGCTTTATGGCAGATATGGATGCTGCCGGAGAGACCGTACTCGCAGGCGATCTTACCTTCAAGCTCTATGATACATACGGATTCCCGATCGAGCTTACACAGGAGATCCTTGAAGAAAAGGGCAAGACTGCAGATGTCGAAGGATTCAACAAGTGCATGAAGGCTCAGAAGGATCTTGCAAGAGCCAATCAGAGAGATACTTCTGAAGACGCCTGGAGAGATGCTTCTGAATACAATCACTTTGAACCGACTGTCTTCCTTGGATACACAGAGGAATCTGCAGTTTCCAAAGTTCTGTACACAGGAAAATTCGATGAGGAACGCAGATTTGTCATTACTGAATCGACACCGTTCTACGCTACAAGCGGCGGACAGATATATGATACAGGAATCATCACACACGGCAATGACGTGCTCAGAGTCGTGGATGTCATCAAAGAAAACGGCATCTACCTCCACGTCATCAATGCAGATGATGCAGGCCTGGCAGATCAGCTTGAAGCAGGCGAAGAGGTCAGACTCGATATCGATTCTGTAAGAAGACACAAGATCGCCCGCCAGCACTCAGCTACTCATCTGCTCCAGCAGGCACTCAGAGATGTCCTCGGAGATCATGTCATGCAGGCAGGTTCTTACGTAGATGATAATTACCTCAGATTCGACTTTAACCACTATCAGGCAGTCACACCTGAGGAGATCGCTAAGATCGAAAAGATCGTCAATGAAAAGGTAGATGAGTATCTTCCGATCAAAATGGAAGAGATGCCTATCGATGAAGCTAAGAAACTCGGCGCTATGGCACTGTTCGGAGAGAAATACGGCGACATAGTCAGAGTAGTCAGCATGGGCGACTACAGCGTTGAATTCTGCGGCGGTACTCATATCGACAACACCGGAAAGGTCGGAGGCTTCAAGATCACCAGCGAGGGCGGTATTGCATCCGGAGTAAGACGTATCGAGGCTATCACCGGATCCAATGTCATCAGCTATCTTGCAGGCAAAGAATCGACGATCAGCACCGTAGCTCATACTCTTAAGTCAAGTGAATCTGATCTGACACGTAAGGCTTCACAGGTCATGTCAGACATCAAAGAACTTGAGAATACTATAAAATCATTTAAATCAGATGAAATTACCGGCTCACTTGATGATATAATAGCTTCAGCAAAGGATATCGGCGGCGTTGATTTCATCACAAGAGAGTTCAAAGACTCTGATGCTGATCAGCTCAGAAATATCTGCGATGCTGTCAAGGACAAAAAAGACAACACAGTTATGGTATTCGCTGCCGTCAATGACGGAAAAGTAACATTCATAGCTGCAGTTACTGAAGATCTGGTCGGAAAAGGCTACAATGCCGGTAAGATCATCAAGGAAGCAGCTAAAGCAGCAGGCGGAGGCGGAGGCGGCAAAGCTAACATGGCTCAGGCCGGCGCCAAGGATCCTTCAAAGGTAGGAGAAGCATTTGCAGCTGCTGAAAAGTTCATTGCTAATCAAAACTAATTTTATACAGACACTTTACGGAGGAAAACAATGAGTAAGAACACTATCATGTTCGAAGGATTCAAGGACAGCCAGCTCGACAAGAAGGAAGCTCTCGTGGAGATTTACACTGCGCTTACTGACCGCGGATACAATGCTGTTGATCAGATCGTAGGATATCTTACTTCAGGCGATCCTTCATATATCACAAGCCACAACAACGCAAGAAATCTTATTCTTAAGATAGACAGAGACGAGCTTCTTGAAGAGATCCTCGTGAACTATCTTGGTATCAGCAAGTAATAATGCGTATACTTGGTCTTGATGTAGGAGACAGAACAGTGGGGGTCGCGGTGAGCGACCCTCTTGGCATAATTGCGACAGGTGTTACGACTATAGAAAGAGTCGGGATCCGCAAGGATACCGGAAAAGTCATAGACTATATTCGTGAATATGACTGTTCTCTTGTTGTGATGGGACTGCCGCTCAATCTGGACGATTCAGACTCAGTACAGACCGAGAAGGTCAGAGAGTTCCGGAAGATGCTCGAAAACAAATTAAAAAGCTCGGGGCCTCTTTCCAGGGTCAGAGTCGTATGGCAGGATGAAAGATATTCTACCGCCGAAGCAGAAGAAGTACTGATCGAAGCGGGTATGAGCAGGGAAGACAGGAAGAAAATCATCGACCGTCAGGCCGCAATCGTCATCCTTCAGAGATATCTTGACAGTATGCCGCCGGAGGAAAAGATATGAACGACCTTCAGATAGATTATTTCATGGCCGTTGCCACGAATCTCAGCTTTACTAAGACATCCGAAGAACTTTACGTCTCCCAGCCTGCCATCTCGCGTCAGATATCTCAGCTGGAGAAAGAACTCGGAACAAGGCTCTTTACAAGAAACAATCAGAAAACAGAGCTTACGGAAGCCGGAAAACTGTATTTTGAACTGTTCAGCAGATATAAGGCTGATCTTATCAATACTAAAGTAGAAGTAGACAGGATCCTTGGCAGGAAACGTGGCGTCATATGTGTAGGATTCCTTGAGGGCTGGGATCTTTTCGGTATTATTCCGCCGATGATCGAGCGTTTCAACGCTGTTTTCCCGGATACTGAAGTCGTTATCAATTGCTGCGGCGTAAAAGAACTGGCTACATCGCTCCTCAATGGTTCGATGGACATTATTGTGACCATGAATAATTCCGTCAACATGTTCAGAGAATTCAAGGTAACAGAAGTCGCGGAACTGGATAAGATTCTCATTTTTTCAGCAGCACATCCTCTTGCGGGAAAAAGCAGTCTTACTCTGAGGGACTTCCGGGATGATATATTCATTGCGCCATGGCAGATCGTAGATAAGATGATCATAGAGGCGATCACTTCATATACCAGACCATATGGATTCATTCCGAAACTTCGGTTTGTCAAGAATCATGAATCAACAATCACATGTGTCCGCAACAACATGGGAGTTGCTATCGTTGACGAGTGGGTATGGGCCAAAGGTGCCGAGGATGTAAGATGGATCCCTTTCCGCGCAAAGGACATCGTGTCTATCGCGAGAATGAGTGCCCGCGAAAGCGAGCAGAACAATCTGATGGAAAAGATCCTCTCAGAGGTGATCAGCGAGCAGGAAGCGGCAAGAAAAACTCTGTAACGCAGACGTTCCATAGTTTATAACGATATGGTTATAAACCGTATTTCAATATAACGATTATACAAGGCATATTGTATCTGTTAATATTATGACAGATACAATATTTTTTTAACAATCATGCTCTTAAAACATGGGATATTCAGAAGGGAGAAATAGTCATGCAGAAAAGCGCTAAGCTCACAGCAGTATATGCACTCATCATGGACCTGCCACTCAGTCTTGTTATCACTCTTGTTGCTCTCGCATTATCCAACATCGATGCGCCGGGCAGCCTGAACGGACCAAATTACATCAGAATGGCCATCATTGCGTATGTAGTTACATTCTTTGTGAATTTTATTCACGCTGAAAGATGGGGATTTGCATTCGCTGTGAAGCATGCCAAGCCGGGAACCTTTAAGTTCGGTCTCCTGCTGAATCTTGTTGTTGCAGGCGTATTTGTAGTTATTCTTGATCTTATTATGACAGCTATCGGTATGATCGCAGGAGGCGCATTCAGCTTCGGACCATATATCGCAGCTGTACTTAAGGGCTTTATTCCTTGCTACGTTCCGACACTGATCATTGCTATGTTCTGGAATCAGGTTGCTGACAAGTGGTCAAGAGCGATCTGCAATGAGCCGGCTCCGCAGATGGGACCTGGACCTGATCAGAAATAAGAGAATCCGGGCTGCCGGAAATTCACAAAAGCAACCCAAAGCAGCCGGGTATCAATGCTACAATTACATTAGTCAACATCAGTCAAAGCCACTGATATCAATAGTTACAAGCTATTATTGTAAACATATTGCAGGAGGGAAACAATATGAAGATTCTGGGTATTTCTTTCGGAACCAAGAACGGAAACAATGACACCATGTGCAGAGTAGCGCTCGAAGAGTGCCAGAAGCTCGGCGCTGAGATCGAATTCATCCACGCATTTGACTGGGATCTCCAGACATGCACAGGATGCGTAGCATGCTCAAGAGGCCTTGTAATGGGCAAGGGCATGATCTGCACAAGAAAAGATGATTACGCAGCACTCTATGAAAAGATGGTAGAGGCAGACGGCGTACTCGTGGTAGATCCTATATACGAATCCGGCGGTTCAGGACTTTTCCACATCTGCTGTGACAGAATGGGTCCGGGACACGACACAGGCATGCTGATGATGCTCGACGGAAAGCTTAAAGAGCAGGGAAAAGAAGGACTGAATCCTCGCATCTTCAGACAGAAGGCTCTTTCATTTGTAGGCATCGGCGGTTCTGACTGGGCTTGCCGCGTTGAGACCGATCACGCAATGCTGGCTCTGTCACCTGGCTGGAAAGTAGTCAACAATGACTTTTTCTCATGGAGCAAGGACGTTATCATGCAGGACGATAAGGTCGAGCGCATGAAAGAGATCGGAAGAAACCTGGTAGAAGCCGCTCAGTACATTATTGACAACAATGTCATGATCCCTGGCTCCGAGAATCTGGACCTGTGGAAGGGCGAAGAAGGCGGATGCCCGCATTGCCACGGTAATAATTTCTATATCTTCCCTGGCACAAACCACGCTGTCTGCGAGCTCTGCGGTCTTGAGGGACATCTTGAGATGACAGATAACGGCGTGAAGCTGGTCAACGATCCTGAACTGGGTGAGAACGGAACGATTGAGCATTGCCACGACCTGCTTTCCGGTAAAGCAGCTCACGGCAAAGACATCTTCGAGAACGAGAGCAGACTCATGAACCTCTTCAAGGATCCTGAGTTCAAGGCACGCAAGGAGCACTATACAAGCGTTGTTGCTCCTACACCATCCCCATCCAAGAGCAAATAATATAGAACAGATGAATTCAGGCAGGGGACATATGTTTCCCTGCCTGCTTTTATACCATCAGAATAGATCTGCTTCAGACCTATAGACGAAAGGAGTATCGATCAATGAACAGACCTGAATTTTATCCTGTAAGAAGTATCATCCTGGTAGACCTTGCTCATGAGGACTACAGGATCAAGCTTGAGAACTGGCTGTACAGATATCATGTTCCGGACAGCATCTCCCAGTTCGGACCATATGTAAGCAAGTATGCCTTCTATCCGGCACTTCCGACTCCTCCGGGCGGAGCAAGATTCGGAACAGTCAGGATGCAGATGACAGAGCATTACTGGCTCGCAAATCCTAATGATGTTGGATTTGCCAAGGATCACCACAAGATCCTCACCGAGTATTTCCCTACAGATGTACTCGTATGGCAGAACAATATTCCTGATATGGGTCATTCACATGGTATCGATAAGTCCGAAGAGGTCAATATCGAAGGTGACGATGCCCGTTCCACAAAGGGTGACGAGGCTGCAGGAACAGTTCCTTTCATCTTTGCTTTCGTACCTGTATGGTGGGAAGAGGACTTCAAGGGCGAAGGACGCACGGTTGAAGACGGACCTAACTACAGATGGATGTTCATGGTCAAGTATCCGGAAGGCGTAAGCGCTGAAGAAGGCGACAAGTGGCTCAAAGAAGAATTCATCCCTGCGTGGACTTCACACGATGGATGCACCCGCTGCGTTTCCAGCAAGATCAAGAAAGAAGTCAACGGCTGCGACTTCGACCGTATCGTAGAGATGTGGTTCGAATGCCAGACTGCATGGTGTGACGCTGCTGCTGCAGCTGCAGAGAAATGCGCTAAGCCTGCATGGGCTGAAACAGAAGATTTCCCTTATCTCAAGAAGTCATACGGAATCAGCGGCATCTTCCTTTCAGATTACGCCAGATCAGATAATCTCAATCAGTATCACGGATACATCACGATGAGATAATCATGAGCAGAAAAGAAATACTGACTCTCGCTTTACTTATTGCAATACTCCCTCCGGCATGGGCAGTAGTAAGCCCGTATCTCGGAAACACCGTAGGCCCGGTAGCCCTTATCGCTGCAGGTATCTACGGAGCTAACGGAAACAAATGGGAAGACGCTCACAAGATAGCCCTCGGTTATCTCGCGGGTGATATCTGGGCATATGCAGCTACCGTGATCATGGCTTCTACGCCGTTTAACGCGGATCTGACGCTGTTTATGACACTGGCGGTACTCGGATTCCTTGCAGTCGTTATATCGCAGTATTGTCCGTCTGTATTCCATATGCCGTCATGGCTTGCCGGCTGGGCGATAGGTATGCTGGCTATGAATCTGGATCAAAGCACACCGCTTCTGAGTCTCACTGCACAGATAGCAGCTGCGATGCTGGTAGGAGTCTACTATGTGGGCGCGCTTCTGGATAAGATCCACAGGATGATCAATAAGTAATGAAGCCGGAAGATATCTGCTCTACGGTGCATGCTTCGCTGCAGGCCCTGATGGCGTAGGTATCATGATCAGTGATGTTACTGATCCGAGAAACCCTGTTTTCATCAAGAAATGGCGTCCGTTCGATATCGAAGAATATCCTACAACATCGATCCCTAAACTCCAGATCGCCGATGACAAGCTGATTTTCGCTCTTACATCCGGATCCGGTCCGGCTGTACTGGTCGGTGACAGAGACAAGATGAAGAGCCTCCAGGGTATCATGATCTATGATCTTAAGAATGACCCGGAAAATCCTGAGTATCTCGGATACTGGGATTGCGGAGTTCCTTATTCAATGGGAGTCCACAGGTTCATGTACAATGGCGGAGATTATGTACATCTGTCTTCAGAGGCGGATGAGTTTGAAGGACTTATCTACAGGATCGTAAGTATTGCAGACCCTGCTAATCCTGTGGAAGTCGGCAGATGGTGGGCTCCTCACCAGTACATCTACGGTGTACCGGGCAGGGAAGTAGATCACTCTGCGCCTCACAATCCTGACTTCATGGACAAAGGCTGGCTTCACGGCCCTCCGTTCGTAGTAGGCGACAAGGTATACTGCGGTTACTGCGGAGATGGTCTGTATGTGCTTGATATCTCAGATATCACACATCCTAAGGCTCTCGGCAACCTGAAGTTCATGCCTGCTTTCTCCAGCAGACTTGCAGGCGCCAGGACACACACAGCTCTTCCGCTGGTCGGTAGGGACCTCGTAGTAGTGACCAACGAAGGCGAGAGATTCGGCTTTATCAAGGACGGAGTCGTAAAGCAGGCTCAGGCAATGAACAACCTGCACATGGTAGATGTAAGCGACCCGACAAATCCTGTACTGATCGCTGAATTCCCTTATCCGGAAGTTCCTGAAGATTTCCCGGCACCTAACTTCAATGTTTACTGCCTGGCAGAAGGATCCAAGGGAGGACCTTTCGGACCTCACAATGTTCATGAACCAATGAGCAACAAACCATGGCTCGAACAGAGGACTGATGTGGTCTATGACTGCTACTTTGCTGCAGGCCTCAGAGTCTATGATGTCTCTGATCCGTTCTATATCAAGGAAAAGGCATATTTCATCCCGCCGAATCCAACCAAGAAGTGCTTCCCGTTCCCGGGCCCTATGATGGCGATGACGGAAGACGTAGTTGTAGACGACAGAGGCAACATCATCATCGATGCTAACAGCGACGGATTCTATATCCTCCGCAAAACATACGAAGACTGATAAAATACCAATACCTGAAGGCCCCCGGAGCTAACCGGGGGCTTTTTCATACTGGCAAGACAGTATCTCTGCGGTGTATACTATGCAGGAACAGGTTGTATCAGTTTGTATCATATCTGTTGCAGAAAATGAAAAAAACAGCAAGAACACTATTAACCGTATCCATATTATTCTTTATCATGATCATTGCCTTGCCGGTCACTGATACAGTTTACGGCGCGCCTGATTCCGGCGGCGCCGCAGAAGAGACCACGCAGCAATCGTCTTTTGAATACAAAAAATACAGCAATAATGACAGATACAGATATGCTCTGCGCAATAAGATGAAATCTGTATTCAATACTATATCGGAAGACTTGGCAGATGAGCAGACACTTCCTATACCGGGTCTTGTAGAAACCCGCATAAAACACAAGGGGAGTGAAATAACTTCAGACGACTATGTTCCTCAGGGGATTTGCTCTACCGGAAAATACATCCTTGTGACTGCATATGACGCAGGAAAGAAGAACAATTCCGTTATATATGTAATAGACAAAGAAAAGCAGACTCTGATTTCGACACTTACGCTGCCTAACAATTATCATGCAGGCGGAATAGCCTTTGACGGAGTCAATATATGGATGACAGGCGACACTTCTGACCAGTACAAAGGGAATCCTTTTGTGCAGTATATTACTAAAGAAAATTTCAATAACATGATAGAGGAACCGCTTCATGAGGTCAAAAAGAGCGAGATATCGGAGTTTATATATATCAAAAACAAACCTTCTTTCCTCGAATGCGACAATGGGCTCCTCTGGGTCGGCACTTATATAGGACGCCGCGATACTAAGGAAGGCTATATGAACGGATACAGGATCATGACCGATGAAGACGGCAATATTAAGCTCAATACTGTGATCTATTCAGTTATTACCGGCATAGATTCCAGTGCCCAGGGTGCTGATATTTTCGGAAAATACATGTATGTATCCAGTTCTTATAAAGGAACCGCGGCAGGTGTAAAATCTTCATTCATCACAAAATACGAGGTCAGTCCTGTAAAAGACGGAAAACCTATACTTAAAGTCACCGAAAGAGAAGTATCGCGTATAGAAGTGCCAAAAATGAATGAAGAGATACTGGTAGACAGTCAGTATATATATATCAATTTTGAATCCGGTTCCAATGCATGGAAGCGCGCAGTCATCAATACTGACAGGCTGCTTCCGGTCAAAAGATCTCTGTGGGGGTGATCTCATTGAAGAAAAAGGTATTATTTATTCTCGCAGCAATCCTCGTATTAGCATTGGTCTACGCATATGATACGATGCGGCATGATCCTAATTTCATATTGAAGCATGCTTCATCCGAGCTGGAACTGGACACGAGCAGGGAAGTAACATACCAGTATGATCAGATGTTCTCGTCATCCAGAACGAAAGCGCCGGTATTCTTTTTCAAACCTGCAGAAAGCGGTTCCTATACGTTTACAGTATCTGACATCGATGCAGACAAGAATGATGCAGTCCTTGTGATCAATGTAATGGATAAAAATATGTCCGACTACATGCAGTTCGAAGCAGCTGTAGACGCGGAGGGCATGGTAACCGATATTGAAAAGGCAAATGAAGGAGATCCCGGAAGCATCTCAGGATCCGTATTGCTGACCAGAAACAAGCCTTATTTTGTTACTTTTGATGTTTCACCGGAAGGTGAAGATATAGACAAATTCAAAGGTTCTTTCAAGATCACTGTTACGAAAACACCGGAGGAAGAAGAGGAGCCGGAGCTGACGACTGAAGCGCCGGTCATGGTCACTGTAAACAAAAATGAACAGGCAGCTGTACTATTCAGACCGGAAGAAGATGGGTATTACAGGTTCGACACGGAACTTATTACTTCAGCCGGTGGATCATCAGCGCTTGCCTCAGTAATTTCATCAGACGGAATTACCATTAAAGACTTTGACGGGATCTGCTATCTGCCTTCGGATACAGATTATCATGTCAGAGTCAGTGTCGATGAGATCAAAGGCAAAAAAGCCGATGTCGCAGTAAGCTGCAGCAGATTAGCTACATATACTTCAGACGCACTTTCCGAAGTTGAAATCAACGGGGAAGCACTGATAGAGCTGAAGACAGAAGAATCATATACTCTGGTGATCTACTCTGTGTCGGATGGCGATACAAGAGGAGAAATCGTAGATTCTGAAGGGTATCCGGTAGGAAATGACGATAATTCAGGCTCAGAACTCAGCGGCAGAGAAGAAGATTACGCAATAGTTCTCAATGTTGAGAAAGGCAAAAAGTACTATCTGTATACAGGCGGAAAATTCAATGAATGTACTGTAAAATTCGCTCTTTATACAGGTGACGGGACCACGCTTACAGCAGATGACATCATTCCGGTCAGAGAAAAAGCGGAAGCAGATCAGGCTGAAGAAGGAGAAACGGAACACGAAGGGTCAGATCCTGAAGATAATGCAGAAAAGGGTGAAACCGAAAACGATAGCGGAGATGCATCCGCAGGCGAATAAAACCAATGATTTGCAAGGCTTTCGGCGATAGTGTATTATTTTAAGGTAATCCTTGGTTTGTTAACCGATAATTTTTATATGAAGCAGAAGAATATCAAACCCAAAAGCAACAATAAACCTTCAAAGAATACCAGATCAGGTGCAGTTTTAGAGCGCGATATATTATTTACGATCATATCGATGCTTGTATTTGCATTGGTAGGAGGGAAGGCAGATCCTTTGTATATCATACCTTCGGTCCTGTGCGTGATCGGCGGGGAGCTGCTTACAGCAATCGCCTCCGGTATATCCGAGCCTGATTCAGTGAGAAACAGCAGAAAATATACAAACAGGGAAGGTCTCTTTCCAAGACCATCTGAATTCCTGACAGAAGAGGATTCTGATTCAGAACAGTACAGTTCTGATTATTACAGCAATCAGGTGCAGCCAGTCGATGCGGCGAATGACTCTAAAGCCCCACTCAGAACAGCCATAAAACAATTGGATAAGGATCTGCGTATGACGTCCTCCGCTGTTCGCGGCAGTAAACAGAACGATCCGCAGAAGAAGGTCCGCTCTTTCGTGCTTGTTATGGCAACATTCATTTTCGCTGTCGCAATGACTATAATCATTCCTGTTGTTTTATCCATCACCAATGATAACAGTCTCTTCGATCCTGATGATCAGAGTGATATATTTGGATCGTCTTACGATTCAGAGCCTTTCTACAGTGAAGAATCATTCCTTGAGAATCAGACTGAAGAAGTATTTGACAAGCTCTCAATGGAAGATATTGAATGGATTAAAGGTATCGGATCCGGTGATGCGCAGGGCATTTTAGAGATGATTGACTGGAATAATTATGAGATCATGGAAGATGACAGGTCTGTAAACGAGGATCAGGCTTATATCAGATACATTATCACCAGCAACTCTCAGGATTATAAATTCGCGATAAAGTTCCGGGGTTCGAATCTGGCTGAGGACGATTCCGATGCTTCAGTTACAGGTATTGCCGCATGTCCTTACAAGGTATGGCAGGATTTCTATGATGAATATGACAATAACAGTCAGGATCTTACATACACTGACCTTGAGAATTCAGTCAATGAAGCTGCTGTATCTGTAGGTGATATTTCGTTTTATGACACAGAATCTATACTGTTATGGTAAGTAAAAGACTCAGAGGATTTCCGGCAGATATGATGATCATGGTAATAATCACTGAATTATTTGCCATAGGTTTTTCATGTGCAGAGATAACCGGGATCTCAACTGAGAGGATAATTGAAAGACGTACAGCAGCAGTAGCTGAGACAAGTGTGTCTTATCTGTATGATCCGACAGATTCAGTGAAAAAAGGCATAGAAGCATATGAGGAATGGTGGGAAGAGGAACACAGGTGGAAAGGGCCTGTTCTTTCCAAGGGCCGTGGTGTCAACTACGGACCATCAGGAAAGGAAACCTATTACAATCTGAATATGAGCGGTGTCGTCAATATAATGAGAGGGATGGGAAATACTGACGAATACTGGGTGCGTGAAGACGGATGCAAGATGCTCGGAGATTATATCATGGTAGCTGCTAATCTGGATCTGCATCCAAGAGGGTCTATTGTTGAGACTTCACTGGGCGAAGGGATCGTCTGTGATACCGGCGGATTTGCGCAAAATAATCCGACTCAGCTTGATATTGCTGTTACGTGGTGATAATATTAACAAGCTGTTTGTTTTCGGCTAGGTAATACATACCCCTAATGGGTCAGTCGAAGGACTGCCGTTTTTTATTGCCTGCTATTGCATATCATGATATCTACATAAAACAGATATACAGACTTAACAAAGCAGAGGTTTAATTACACTATCATCTGCTGTTTTCACAGCGGCCTGCAGTGAATATATACATAATAAAAGGACAAATGATCAAAAAAACCATTACAGTTATGATTCTGACAATAATCGCGATCTCAGGTGCCTGCTTCCAGGCATCTGCTTTGTATGAGGATCGCAGTGATAACCGGGACCATGACGAGAGGTTTGACAATTCCGTTATAGTGGATGGAATCGATGTATCTACATATCAGGATGACAACATTGACTGGGATTCAGCAAAAGAATCCGGGATCGATTTCGCTATCATGCGTGTTACTCTAACACGTAACAAGACCGGCAAACTTGAGACAGACAATACATTTGAACATAACTATAATGAGGCTTCTGATGCAGGGATCATGTGCGGTGTCTATGCATTCTCTCAGGCAGCGAATGCCCGGGATGGAAAGAAGGAGGCCAGGTATGCTGTATCCAGACTGAAGGAGCTTGGGATCGAACCGGAAGATCTGATGCTGCCTGTATACATGGATTATGAATTCCTTAACAAAAGCGGAAGCAGACTGAGAAATCTCACTCAGAAAGACGCGATCGCTGCAGCACAGGCTTTCTGTGAAACCGTACAGTCATACGGATATGACGCAGGTATTTACGCGAATTCTTCATTTTTCTCTGAATATCTGAATCAGGGACGTGATTTTGATGATGATATTGATCTCTGGATCGCTCAGTACAGCAGCGCTATCGGTTCAGACTGTCAGTATACTAAATGGCAGTACAGCAGCTCCGCCAGCATAGCAGATATCAACTCAGACTTCAGGTTTTCAGCTGGCAAAGTAGATATCAATTACTGGTATATAGACAAAGAACCGGGTGAATCGACTGTCAATATCAGCGGAAGCACGAATGTGGAATACACCGGTAAACCTGTGATCCCGAAACTCGGAATTTTTGATGTAAATAAAAGAATGAAAGAGGGCGTAGATTATATAGTCGGCGGGATAAGAAATATTGAAAAGGGCTCAGAAGCATATGCATATATCAAAGGAATAGGGGATTACGAAGGATATGCTCTTGTTCCGATCAGTATCAATGATGAGACACTTGACAAAATCAATCTGCCGTCAAAGGTCATTCAGGATACGAATTATGAGTCGACCGGCTACATGATCTATTCAGATACAGGCAGGACATGTATCGGGGTCATACCTGAAGGTACTTCTGCCGGAGATCTTCTTTCCGCTATTCAGCTGTCCAATGAAAACTATTACACAGGAATCATCAACTGTGAGGGCGATATCATCGGAGAGGATGAAGCCGTCAGCTTCAGCGATATGCTGGGTGTTTACAACAGTGAAGATGATACGCTGATCGGAACGATAGATATTGAGACAGAGACTGAAAAAGGCATAAACCACATAAGACGCAAATAGTTTCGATATGAAAAAA
>ONHU01000147.1 GCA_900317675.1 uncultured Eubacteriales bacterium | reverse complement strand
TGTCCTCTATAGGCAGTGGGATGAATCACACACCTTTTTCCAATAATTAGTATAATACCGAGGCTCACATCGCTCAAGTCCCGGTCAGCACGGATCCGCCCTGACCAAAATCACAAACAAACGTTTGAACATGCATGCCTTGAATGGTATAATAAGAGCAACTTAAGAATGATTCAACCCGTTTCCGGGCCGGCCCGTTGCAGGCAGGAGTGCATCAGGATATGCGTGATACAAGACACGCGTATCCTTCTTTTTTTCAGAGGTAGAAACCATGACACGTATCAGAGGCTACAAATACAGAGCATATCCAGATAAGAAGCAGCGGGAGTTCTTTGAAAGGACCTTCGGCTGCTGCCGCTTCGTGTACAACTACTATCTCGAAGCAAAGCAGCAGATCTGGAATGAGTGGCACGATACACTGAGCTATTCAGAAATGAGCAAGGACCTATCACACGTCCTCAAGAAAGAGAATGCATGGCTCAAAGAAGCGGACAGCATAGCTCTTCAGCAGTCACTGAGACATCTCGACAGAGCATACGACAACTTCTTCAAAAGGCGCGGAGGATATCCTAAGTTCAAGAGAAAGAGATCAGCTCAGAGCTACCGCACGATGAGCGGGAACGGGAACATCTCGATAGAAGGAAACATGATTAATCTGCCTAAGGCAGGCTATGTGAAGATAGTAAACACAAGGATCTTCGAAGGGCGCATCATCAGCGCGACAGTATCCAGGACAGCAAGCGACAGATACTACATATCCCTCCAGGTGGAAGAGGAATTTGAGGTGCTGCCGAACAAGGGAGGAGAGATAGGCATAGATGCAGGACTCAAATCTCTGTATACTGACTCCGACGCAAATTCAGTCATCAACCCGAAGGCTTTTGCTAAGCACGAGAAGAGGATCAGGCGTCTGCAGAGAAGCCTTTCGAGGAAGCAGAAAGGATCAAGGAACAGAGAAAAGACAAGAAAGAAGCTGGCCATAGAACACGAGAAAGTATCGAACATCAGGAACGACTTCCAGCACAAGATCAGCTACAGGCTGGCGAACGAGAACCAAGTCGTCTGCATAGAGGATCTTGATGTGAAGGGAATGATGGCTGACCACAGGCTGGCAAAAGCGATAACTGACGCATCATGGTCCGGATTCTACAGAAAGCTCGAATACAAGATGGCTGATCACGGAGGCGTGCTCATAAGGGTACCTAAGACATACCCTTCCAGCCAGAGGTGCAGCTGCTGCGGGAAGATAAACCACAAGGTCAGAGACCTCTCTGTACGCAGGTGGACATGTCCTGTTTGCGGAGCAGAACATGACCGTGACATCAATGCCGCAAAGAACATACTTGAAAAAGGCCTTGAGATGCTTGCATCTTAGGCCCTGACAAAAACATAAACTATGTACCGTGGGTCGCACGGGAATCCAAGCCTGTGGAGAGAGTGTAAGACGCTGAATCTTAGGACAAGGCGCAGTTCTCTGTGAAGCAGGAATCCCCCACCTCTAAGCATTCATGCGTAGGTGGCGGGAACGTTCAAACTATTCTATCGGAGGAGCCCAGCCTAAGAAGAGAAATTGTTTAAACCTTGCGCTGACACCGTTTCAGGCGAAGTTTTATAAAATGATGAATCAATTATAGCATATTATTTACTACCAATAATGTGTTATACTTTTAAGGTAAAACTTATGGTTTCATATTTCAGAATCGGAGAAAAAGCTATGAATAATAAAAAAGGCGGATTTGGTGCTAAATTACTGTTGGTACTTATTCTGATGATTGCTTCTGCTGTCGGTGGAGCTTACGGCTTCCGTGTTTTCGACGGCAAGATGGCTGCCCGCGATGCGACCAAGGCAATCGAGAATGTAGACATCACAGATTACGACACTGCTGAGCAGAGTGAGATCCAGGGCTATGTCGATAAGGCAAAGAAAGATCTCGAGACGGCCAAGACACGTAAAGAGGTCTATGAAGTCATCAGCGAATTTATAGCTGATGTCGACAAGGTGCCGACTGCAAACGAGAAGAAGCTCGAGGAAGCTCTTAAAGCGGCTGAAGAAGCGAAGCAGAAATACAACAATAACAATAGCAACAACAACAGCTATAACAACAATAACAATAATAATGATTACAATAATGATTACGACAGTAATCAGAGCCAGGATCAGTCATACAACACTGATAATTCGGATGACAACAGCGGCAATTACAAGAGCAACAATCTGAACACCAACAATGAGACAGAACAAGATAAAGAGGGCGGATTCCTGAACAGTCTTCTTGGTGGACTTGCCAGCGGATCTGACGGCAACTAAAGAAAAAGGAGAAAAGCTATGAAAAAAAAATCTCTTATAATAATGCTGATAATGGCTGTTCTTGCTGCGATGTGCCTGACTGCATGCGGCCAGAAGGAGCCTCCTACTCTCGAATCCTACCTTAACGATCATCCGGATCAGAAGACCCAAATCGATGAGCAGCTCGGTGCGAGTGAAGAGTTGAAGGGTGTCACTGTTGAATTCAGCGGCAATGACATGATCTATAACTACGATCTTGCTAGCCGTGAGGATGTCACTGAGGAATATGCTAAATCTGAAGTAGCTAAGGAGCTTCTTGATCAAGGTCTTGCAAATCAGGCTGATGCCTTCAAGGGCACTGCAAACTCAGTTCTGGATGAAGTACGTAA
>ONHU01000070.1 GCA_900317675.1 uncultured Eubacteriales bacterium | reverse complement strand
CATGCCGATAAAATCATCGTATGTCCATTCGAGCTGATCGTCATGACCCTCGACTTCGTTGCCCTTCATGACCTCATTGATCATATCTTTGAGTTCCTGAGGATCGCGGAGCCCCAGAGTATATACGATATAGTCGTTGAGCTGATCTTCGCTGTCGAGTACAAGGAGAAGCTCGTTGTATTTTTCCGGCCATTTCCCGGCGAGGACCTTGTACTGGGACTGAAGGAGCTCTTTGTTGTTCATCATCTGGAAAAAGACATCCGTATTGGCATAGGCTACCATCGAGACCTGTACACCGTTCATGTAAGACTGCATGATGGAACCGGGACTGACACGGAGGACATCCTTCTCTGTATCCAGTGAATAGATCGTAGGGGAGATGCCGTAGTTGTATGAATAATCGTTGAACCAGCCGCCGATCTCAGAGAGATGGGAGTCAACGTGCCTTTTGAAGGAGGCAAGGTCGTTGGAACCTATGCTTGCGAGCATATCGGTCATGACCTGCTGCTCGTGGATCCGGTCGCCTGATTCTTCGCCCTCCGTATCCTGCGCGTTGGCTGCAAATGCCGTGATCATGGAAGTCATGTCTGCAGTCTCGGACTGAATCTGCAGAGGGTATGAAGAAAGGGTGTCTTCTTCGAGCTTATCTATATATCTCTGAAAACCGCTGGAGACTGAGAGGATCAGGGCTATTCCTATGATGCCAATGCTGCCGGCAAAAGCAGTCAGGAGAGTCCTGGCCTTTTTGGTCATCAGGTTGTTGAGTGAAAGCTGATTGGCAGTTAGCATGGACATCGAGCGGTTGCGCCGTCCGAGAGCACGCGCGCTCAGGGCTTTTGGCGCTTCTTCATCACCGTCAGCGGCTGATGCCGCTAAAGCGGTACCGGTTTCAGGCTCCTGTCCGGGAATAAACGGATCGCTGTCGCTGATGACCTGACCGTCTGACAGCCTTACGATCCTGGTGGAATACTCAGCAGCGAGATCCGGGTTGTGCGTGACCATTATGACCAGCTTGCTTTTGGAGATCTCCTTGAGGATCGCCATTACCTGGACGCTCGTCTCTGAATCGAGAGCGCCGGTCGGCTCGTCAGCAAGGATGATATCCGGATCGTTGATCAGGGCTCTGGCAATGGCTACACGCTGGACCTGTCCGCCGGACATCTGCGCAGGCTTCTTGGTGATCTGATCTCCGAGCCCGACCTGTTCCAGAGCAGCGATGGCTCTCTGCCGCCTTTCGGACGCAGGGATACCTGAAAGAGTCAGCGCGAGCTCAACGTTGGCAAGCACGGTCTGATGCGAGATAAGATTGTAGCTCTGGAAAACGAATCCGATGGTGTCGTTTCTGTAGGCATCCCAGTCGGCATCGCGGTATTCTTTCGTGCTGATACCGTTGATGACAAGATCGCCGTCTGTATACTGGTCAAGACCGCCGAGGATGTTGAGCATGGTCGTTTTTCCGCAGCCGGAAGGGCCGAGGATGGAAACGAATTCACTCTCACGAAAAGCAAGGTCCACACCTCTGAGAGCGTGCACCACTTCCGCGCCGGTCCTGTATTCTTTTGAAACATTTTTGAGTTCGAGCATAGATCCTGTTCCCCGGTGGAGCGAAATAGTAACACATAATTATACATCAGAAGACCGTATAATTGACCGTTAATTCGTAAAGCTAATAACAGAGACGTGTTATTAGTGATCTGTGTCTGCAGACGGGATCATGCCTGATCCTGAAGAATCGCGTCCAGCCTTTTTTCGATCACTTCAGCGAGTGTCTCAAGCCCGTCCCTGTCCGTCTCATCGAATCTGGAGAACAGCGGGCTGTCTATATCGAGTACGCCGTATATCTTTCCTGCAGCATGCAGAGGGATCACGATCTCTGAATTACTGGCTGAGTCGCATGCTATGTGGCCCGGAAAACTGTGCACATCAGGTACCAGCTGGGTCCTGTCCTGAACGGCGGCAGCTCCGCATACGCCTTTGCCGGCTCCGATGGTCACGCAGGCGACTTTGCCCTGGAAAGGGCCGAGCTCAAGCGAGCCGTTTCTCATCAGATAGAAACCTGCCCAGTTGATGTTGTCAAGCGCGTCCCAGATCAGAGCGGATGCATTGGCGAGTATCGAGATCTCCCATCCGGTATCCGAAATGAGCGCTTCGAGCTGTTTTGCCAGCAGATCATAATCAGTCATTAAACAGCACCTCCTGTGGTCATATAATATACAGATAATATACAGATAATATACAGAAGCAGCATCCTCTCTTGCAACAGACAAATTGGCCGGAGGACTCCGGGAAGATGTGCTGACTACCGGTCCGGATGCCCGATTGAACTTATGTGCTGGTATTGACGGCGATATAATGTTACAATCAACGCGGTATGTTTTCTCAGATGCTGTTCTGAGAAATAAGCCGCGAAATATATGGAATAATTATTAAGAGGAAAAAATCAATGCCTTATCAATGGATACTCAATGAAAACGGGAACATCGAGTTCCCGATACCTGAAGATGTCAGAACACCATGGTTCAGAAGCAGCGGAGATCTGCCTCATACATGTGAATATTTCAACGGAACTATGTATGAAAAGATCGAGGAGACTGCCAAAAAGCATCCTTTCAATATCGCGCTGGACTTCATGGGCAAGCATATCACCTATAAGTATATGATCGATCAGATCAATCTCTGCGCAAAGTCGCTCCGGATCCTTGGTATCCGCGAGAATGACAAGGTCACCATAGCGATGCCTAACTGCCCGCAGGCGATCTACATGCTCTATGCTACCAATCTTGTAGGGGGCATAGCTAACATGATCCATCCGCTTTCGGCAGAGAAGGAGATCGAGAATTATCTCAACATGTCCGGCAGTGTGATGGTCGTCACTCTTGACCAGTTTTACCATAAGATAGAGGCGATCAGACAGAACACCAAGGTGCAGAACGTCATCATCGCGCGCATCAGAGATGAGCTGACCAGGCCGATCAGAGTCGGATACATGCTCACCGAAGGACGCAAGATCGCCAAGATACCAAAAGAAGCTCCGGTCTTCCAGTGGCCTGATTTCATGCAGCTCGGCAGACACTGCGGCTATGAGTACAGAGTAAAGAGAAACCCGGACGATCCTGCTGCCATCCTCTATTCCGGAGGCACGACCGGTACGACCAAAGGCATCGTCCTGACCAATCTCAACTTCAACGCTCTGGGCAAACAGGTAGTATCTGCAAATCCTATTTTCCGCACAGGCGACAAGATGCTGGCCGCGATGCCGCTCTTCCACGGATTCGGGCTCGGTGTATGCATCCATACTATGCTTGCCGAAGGCGGCAGGTGTGTGCTGGTACCGCGATTCACTCCTAAGAGCTACGCAAAGCTGATCACAAAATACAGATGCAATTTCATCGCAGGGGTACCGACTCTCTATGAGGCTCTGCTCAGACTTCCGTCAATGAAGGGCGCGGACCTTTCATGCCTCAAGGGTGTTTTCTCGGGAGGGGATTCACTTTCAGTAGAGCTCAAAAAGAAATTCGACAGCTTCCTCTATGACCACAAGGGCAAGATCCAGGTCAGGGAAGGCTACGGAACGACGGAGTGCGTCACGGCGTCATGCCTGACTCCTCCACAGATGCACAAAGAAGGAAGCATCGGGATCCCGTTCCCTGATACTTATTATAAGATAGTAGAACCCGGCACAGACAAAGAGCTCCCTTATGGCGAGGAAGGTGAGATCCTGCTCGCGGGACCGACTGTGATGAAAGGATATCTCGACATGCCTGAAGAGACTGCTGAGACGATCAGAGAACACGCAGACGGACTCAGGTGGGTCTACACAGGGGACCTGGGTACTATGGACGATGAAGGATTTGTCTATTTCCGCGGGAGAGCCAAGAGAATGATCATATCTTCAGGCTACAATATCTATCCGGCACAGCTTGAGAACATCTTCGACGCGCATGACAAGGTCCACATGAGCTGCGCGATCGGAGTGCCTGACAGCTACAGGATGCAGAAAGTCAAAATGTTCGTCATGCCTGCAGGCGGAGTTCCTTCGACTGATGCCGGCAAAGAAGAACTCAAAGCAGAGCTTATGGCTTATGCGAAGAAACACATTGCCAAGTATGCGATGCCTTATGACATAGAGTTCCGCGCAGAGCTGCCGAAGACTCTCGTCGGCAAGGTCGCTTACCGCGTCCTTGAAGAAGAGGAAGAAGCAAAGCGCAAAGCCGCAGAGGCAGCGGAAGAAGCAAAATAGAGCAATGAAAGGCACCGGCACGATTCCGGTGCCTTTTGATAACAGAAGCAGTTATATACATCATTTACTATCAGAAGTTATATTAGATAAGGAAAGGAATCAGCTATGGAAAGACAGGACAAAGATCTGGCCTGGATGCTGCAGTTTGACAATATCGCATGGTACGAGGACGGCAAAGTAAGGATCCTCGACAGAAGGATCTATCCTATAGAGGTGAAATTCGTCACATGTACTGATCACAGGCAGGTCGCGGAAGCGATCAGAGATATGGTGACGCAGAGCGCAGGCCCTTATGTAGCGGCCGCGATGGGCATGGCCCTTGCCGCGTTCGAATGCAGAGGCAGGACAGAGTCCGAGCAAGTCGAATATCTGACGCAGGCTGCGGATACTATTTCTCATGCCCGCCCGACTACTTCCAAGAGGATGATCCTCATCACCCAGGCATGCCTGAGAGAAGCAAAGAAAGGCCTGGCAGAAGGGATGAGCGATGTGAGCGAGCTGGTCAAAGAGCACGCTGTATGGCAGAACAATGCCCGCTATGAGCGCATCGGCGTCACCGGAAAATATCTCGCGGAGCTGTTCCCTCAGCACGGGGCGGTTATGACACAGTGTTTTGCTGAGACGATCGTCGGAATGATGCTCAGAGAAGCCAGGAAGCAGGGCAAGGATGTAAGGTTTTTCTGCCCTGAAACGAGGCCGTACTTCCAGGGATCAAGGCTCACCGCTTCTGTGATCAGCGATATGGGCTTTGATGTCACGGTCATCACAGACAACATGCCGGCATTCGTTATGAAAAATGAGGGCATCGATATCTTTACCTCAGCTGCGGATGTGATCTGCGGGGACGGACATATCGTAAACAAGGTCGGAACTTACCAGATTGCGATCGCTGCGAAATACCACGGCGTCCCTTACTACGTAACCGGAGCGCCTGATCTGGGACATCCGACGATCAATACCGTCAGGATAGAGATGAGGGACCCTTCGTTCGTGCTGCAGGCAATGGGGACACAGACTGCCAACCTCAACGCGCACGGATACTATCCGGCTTTCGACATCACGCCTCCGGAGCTCGTCAAAGGCGTTGTAACTGACATCGGTGTTCTCTCGCCTTATGAGCTGGGAAGCTACGTGCATGAGACAGAAGAAATCCTCGTATGATATAATCAACATGCGTTAATCTGCGCTCTGACAGGCTGAAGGATCTCTTATTCAGCCGAAGGAACGCATATATTAAGGAAGAAAGGGGGACGTAGAATTGGAATACAAAATGAAACTGACTGATGAGCAGCGGGCGGTGCTTGACGGTTCCAAGGGTGAGACTCTTGCGAAGGTCATGGAATCGCTCGTCAGATACGGAGAGCTTTTCGGCGCGGAAGAAATGGTGCCGATCAGCAGCAGATACAATCATCTCGTTACTTCCTTCGGGCTCAAGGCTCTGGGGCCTGTATATGAACTGATGGATAAGCTTCTTGAGGCAGGCGCTCCTTCCGGACAGAAGTTTTCCGTTGACCCTAAGCCGCTGGATAAGAACGTACCGAGCAGTCCTCTTCAGGATCTGGTGTTCAAGGTGTTTATGTACAGCAGGCAGAAAGACTATGAAGCCCAGCTGAAAGAGCTCGGACTCCTTTCGGACAATGCTTTTACCTGCACATGCTACATGGACGAAGTCGGCAACAAGCCGGGCTTCGGCGAAGTCCTGAGCTGGTCTGAATCTTCGGCTGTAGTCTATGCCAATTCTGTCCTCGGAGCCAGGTGCAACCGCAACTCGGGCATCATAGATCTGATGGGATCAGTCATCGGCTGCGTGCCTAAATTCGGTCTCCTCACAGATGAGGGCCGCAAGGCGGACTGGATCATCGAAGTCAAAACTGAATCAAAACCTGAAGCGCAGCTTCTTGGCTCCGCGATCGGGATGAAGGTGATGGAGGATGTGCCGTATATCAGGGGGCTGGATCAGTGGCTCGGGAATGAGCTCGATGATGAGGCCTGCACATATCTCAAAGATTTTGGCGCGGCAACTGCTTCCAACGGCGCTGTCGGACTCTTCCACGTAGAGGGACTGACTCCTGAAGCCGTGAAATACGGCGAAGATCTGATCAACCCTGACGCCAAGGTCTATGTGATCGATGATGCTGAACTCGAGAGAGTATACAGAGAATATCCTGTCATCTGGAAAAACAAAGACGCGAAGCCAAAACTCTGCTTCATGGGATGTCCGCACATGAGCCTGCAGCAGCTCAAAGACTGGACGGATCTGGTCGAAGAAGGCCTTAAGAAAAACGGGACAGACAGGGTATCGGTTCCGACGGTCTTCACTGCGGCTCCTGATGTCCTTGAGGCTTTTGCCGGAACTCCTTATGCAGAGAGACTGGCAAAGACAGGAGTCATCACATCATACATCTGCCCGCTTATGTATATGAACAATCCGCTCAGCGAAAAGATGCCTGTCATCACATCGAGCAACAAACTCAGAACATATACTTCGGCGCGCTATTATACTGACGAAGAGATACTTGAGCAGATCACAGCACCCGGAAAGGGCGGCATAAAGATCAGCATCCCTTCGATCCTGAGTAAGAAAGGAGGCAGGTAATCATGAGATCTTTTAAAGGACGTGTTGTCGTACCGGGAAGGATCGCTTCTGAAGCGCTCGTCTCCCGTCATGGACTCAATACACTTGCGTCTTTTCAGAAAGCTCTGCAGTTTGGCGACAAGGACGCGACCTGCGGCGATCAGAACAACCCTGATCTCTACGGCAAAAAGATGGCCGGCAAAGCTCTCTGCCTGCCGCAGACGATCGGTTCCACGACAGGCGGACTGGTTCTGTACTGTGCCTGCTCGATGGGCCGCCAGCCGGCTTGCATGCTTTTCTCGAAACCGATCGACTCACTGGCAGCAGCAGGGACGGTTCTGGCTGATGTGTGGATCGACAGCGTAAAGATGCCGGTAGTCGACTCGCTCGGTGACGAATTCCTTGAATATGTTCAGGATGGTATGGATATCATAGTTCAGGATGACGGAGTCGTCATGGTAGGCGAGAGCTGGAAATGATGAAGTCTAAGGCGCTGGACTGTGAGAGACCGGAGTGATATACAGAGATCAGATAAATGGATCATAAAATGGGCTGGGAAGAGAAACTCAACATGAATGAAAGGAAGGGGGAATTCCTTGTAGGACTTGCTCTTGCTCTGAGAGCAAGTTCCCTTTTATTCGGCAAAATAGCTATGAGAACGATGGGACCATTCCTGACGATCGGGCTCAGGTTCACCATAGCGTTCGTGCTGATCGCCATCCTGTTTCGCAAAAATCTTACCAAGGTCGATGCGAAGACGCTTTTGCACTGCGCAGAGATCGGAGTCTTTTTCTTCCTTGCCATGGTCTTTGAGCTGTACGGACTGCAGACAACGCCTTCTTCGGTAACGGCGTTCCTCGAGGGGGCCGTCGTCATATTCGTTCCTGCTTTTACCTGCATCATCCAGAGGAAACTTCCGGACAGGCTGACGGTCCTGTCAGCTGTCATAGCGATGGCCGGTGTCGGCTTCCTTACACTCAAAGGCGACCATCCGGGATTCACTACCGGAGAGCTTCTGGTACTGGGTGGCACTGTATGGTACTCGCTTTCAGTTCTGGTAACAGACAAAGCAGCCAAGAACGATGATCTGATGACGGTCGCGATCTACCAGCTTCTGTTCATCGCGATCTTCGCCTACATCGGAGCCTTCATATTTGAAGAGATCAGACTTCCGGTGAGCGGACAGGAATGGGGCGCAGTGCTCGCCCTTGCAGTGATCTGCAGCGGGGTCGGATTTACGATCCAGCCATTCGGCCAGAAATACACCACCCCTGAGAGGGC
>ONHU01000139.1 GCA_900317675.1 uncultured Eubacteriales bacterium | reverse complement strand
AGCAGCGATAGACAGCAAGATACTCGACTTCTTCTGCGATCTTGATATCAACGCGCTGCAGGGATACGGACTTTCAGAGTGCTCCCCTATCGTAGCGCTAAACCCTGACAAAAAGAAATACATCAAGAATTCAAGTGCCGGCCATCTCCTGCCTTTCGTAGAATGCAAGATACTTGACAAAGATGAGAACGGCATCGGCGAGATCTGTTTCCGCGGTCCTGTCATCATGATGGGCTACTACAAGGATCCTGAAAGGACAGCAGAAGTGCTCGACAAAGACGGCTGGTTCCACACAGGCGACCTCGGCTATCTTGACAGCGACAATTATGTCTTCATCACAGGCCGCAAGAAAAACGTCATCATCGCTGCCAACGGCAAGAACGTTTTCCCTGAAGAGCTTGAAGGCTACCTGCTGGGCAGCAAGTACATCTCAGAATGTATGGTCTGGGGCGGTGACACAGATCCGTCATCGCCATGGAACGGCATCTGCGCTACAGTAAGACTTGATGAAGAAGCTCTCAAGGATAAACTCGGAGAAGGATATACCGATGAGCAGGCTGCGGCACTCATCGATTCAGAAGTAGATAAGATCAACGAGGATCACCCGAGATTCAAAAAAATCGCTCACGTTATTATCAGAAAACGTGAATTTGATAAAACTACAGGTCTCAAGATCCGCCGCTTTGTCGAAGACAACAAGCGCGCATAGCCGTATTTTTCGGAAAAACATCAGAGCATCCGCTTAAAGCGGATGCTCTGTTTTTGTGCCGCGCCGGCTTATGACCGTAAGTGCCGTTCTTTTAATACACCCAGGCAGGCTATGATGGTCCCTGCGATGCATACACCGCAGGAGATCCACATGACCGTCCCGGTGCTGATCACATCAAACTGCCTTCCCGCAGCGATGCTGGCGATCACTGTCGCGATCATCGTCATGGTAAATGCCAGACTCTGCGCTTTTGCGGAATCTTCATAAGCTATCGTCTCGTCTGTATACAGCACGATGGCTCCTGTATACAGTCCGAAGGATGGCGCCTGAAGTATCAGCGCAGCCCCTAACTGTATCACGGATGCTGCGGCAGCAACTGCAGCCGCTTTTATTGAAAACATCACGAAAGAGAAAATAAGGACAGATGAAGTCTTTCTGTGTTTCGTAATTCTTGAGTAAAAGAGCACCACAGGAGTCTCAAACAGCGCCATCAGTCCGTTAAGGATCCCCATATCTCCGACACTGCCCCCGACATTTTCCACGACATTGATGAAAAAGCTGCACAAAACATTATGAGAGTAGAATATGAGGATCGTGCCCGCAAGAAGCATGCTGAAATTCCTGTTTCTTCTCAGAAAAGCCCATACGGAATATGACCCTTTTTCATCTGCGCCCTTTCCGGTCTGCCACGCCTTTTCACTGCCTTCTCCTCTTTTGAACCTGTATGAATAATTAAGAAAAGCCGCAAACTGCACAGCGCAGATTATAAGGCCTGCTGCCGGGATCATCACAGGAGATGAGCTCTCGCACAGTTCTCCGAGTATAAAAGACATCAGGACATATCCGATCGATCCGCAGCCTCTTGCTATTCCAAAATCGATATCCCGGCCACTGTACACAGCATCTGTATACATTCTGAGATCAAGCGTATTGACCGAAGTCGCCACTGCGATAAACAGCGGATAGACTGCCGAAGTAACGAAACCTTTCTGAGGAAAAAGCAGAAGCATCACCAGAGCGGCCGCCTCTGTGAGAAGAACTGCCGGCATCAGCGAAAAAGCAGTGATCCGTCCGCCGGCGCTTTTGTCGATCAGCGATGCCAGAAAAGGTCCGGATACGGATCCCAGCAAGGTGCCCAGCGCGAGTACGAGCCCTGTTTCGGAATTGTCATATCCGAGGTAGTGAAGATAGACTGCCGTAAACCCCATAAAAACACACAGGCTCATCCAATAGGGAGCCTGTATGCAGGAGTACGGTATTGTAAGTGTATTTCTCTGTCCCATTAAGCTGCTGTTTCTACTGTCTGTATCTCATCTCAAGCTCATACCTTCTGAGCTTACCCGTTATCGTCCTCGGAAGAGGTCTTCCGAACACCTCGATATCATATACCTGCTGAGAAATCATCATGGTTTTGTTGTATTCCTCGATCGCATCTCTCAGACAGTCTGTATCAGCGCCGGAGCCTGCAACAAGGACAAGCTTTCCGCCTCTGTCTATCAGAGCTATGTCTGTCTCTCCGCTCATTTCTGCGATATCATGCTCGTATTCCGGACAGCTTATCATCGTACCGTCGCTGAGGATGAGGACGTCATTTTTGCGCCCCTGCAGATGCAGCCTGCCCTGATCGTCAAGCCATCCGAGATCTCCCGTATACAGCCAGTAGCCTTCTGTAGTCTCCGGCTGTCCGAGGTATCCTTTCATCATGCATGGCGTCGATACGAGTATTTCGCCGTCCGTTTCTATACGGATATCCGTATCCGGACACAGATACATTGCTTCAAAGTCTTCCATTCCCTGTGTGATCGCAATGCCGCTGGAAGTCTCGGTCAGTCCGTAGCCAACATATACATCTATGTTTTGTTCTCTGAGCAGGCAGACCGTTTCTTCACTGCACGGAGCCGCGCCTATCAGCACCACTCTGAGCTCAGGATTCAGCAGATCACGCTCTGTCATCGCATCGATCACTGCAGGTACTGCCGGGAGTATCGTCGGATGAAATACCCCGGCCATTTTCAGCCTGCTGTCATCAGAAGGACACAGACATACTACTGCGCCATATGCAAGCCCCCAGAGCAGACTGCAGACGAATCCGTATACATGCACGATCGGAAGCAGGCTCAGGATCCTGTCTTGCGGACCGCACTCAAGCATGCACTGTCCGTTCCAGGCGCTGCAGCAAAGGGCGGCCGAAGTAAGCCTGACGACCTTGCTTCTGTTGGTAGTGCCTGATGTGAAGAAAAGGAGTTCGCCTTCTGAACCCTGCTCCATTCCGCCGCAAACGAGTCTTACAGTGCCCTCCTGCGCTTCCATCAGCACT
>ONHU01000059.1 GCA_900317675.1 uncultured Eubacteriales bacterium | reverse complement strand
TAATGATCTCGGCATCAGCCTGATGGGCGACCTGCCTATGTATATGGCAAAAGACAGTGCCGATGTCTGGGCCAACAAGGAAATCTTCAGGCTGGATGAACACGGAGCACAAAAGGTGCACGCAGGAGTACCGCCTGATGCGTTTACAGAAGACGGCCAGGATTGGGGAAACCCTCTCTATGACTGGGACAAGCTCAGAGACACCGGATACGAGTGGTGGCTCAGGAGACTGAGACAGTGCGCGGAGAGATTTGACATCCTCAGGATCGATCATTTCAGAGGCTTCTCAGAGTATTATGCTATACCTGAAGGAGGGAGTCCAAAAAAAGGCTCGTGGCAGCATGGCGCCGGTCTTGATTTCTACAAAGCAGTCAGCGACATGCTGAAATGTGAAGAGCTCGGGATGAAGCTCCTGGCAGAGGATCTGGGATTCCTCGATGACGGGGTAAAGGATCTCCTCAGGCTTACAGGTCTTCCGGGAATGAATATCTGGCAGTTCAATGACAGAGAGATGAAGGAGATGGAGCCTGAAAAGGCTGTGAACAGAGCCTTCTATTCAGGGACCCACGATAACGATACCCTCGCGGGATTTGTCAGAGCGGAGCTTCTCAAAGACAGAAACAGCGAATCCGACAAGACCGATGAGCTGGCGACAGAGACTGAGATAGAGTGCCTTCGCATTATAAAAGAAATCTACGAAAGTCCCGCCGCGCTTGCGATGATCCAGGTCCAGGATATGTTCATGCTCGGAAGCGAAGCCAGGATCAATGTCCCGGGAATCGCCGAGGGCAACTGGACATGGAAGATGAGCGGAGCTTCCGTAAAAGAATCATTTGATGATGCCGATGCCCGCGCTGACTGGTTCCGGGAGCTTGCGGAAAAGACACACAGATAGTGTAAAGCAGATTATTCAAAAATGATAAGCGGGACAGATATGCTTGTGTTTTGTGAAAAATACCAAAATACCTTGGCGTAAATGTTGACTTATTTCATGAATAATATTAAAATCACGGCATTGAGATAGAGGATGCACCTGGTCAGGAGTAGATATCCCCAAGGATATGCAGATCCGGGATATATGAAAGGGACGGGTGCCGAAGTGAGGAAGGGGCTGCTTCCCCTCTGAACTGGGCGTATGGATAATATCCATGCGACTGTCGCGAAGAAACGCGGAGAGCTATCCATGATAAGCATCATTGTATTATTGATTTGTCATGAGCAGCTGATTCCGTGTCAGCTGCTCTTTTGCTTAGCAATGTTTCTTATCGATAGCCTCATCTCACATTTCAAACTTACAGTTTCAAATCTGAGGAGGTAAAACTAATGGCAAGAACCAACACCATCTTTGAAGGAGTCGCAACAGCGCTGATCACCCCGATGACAGAGAACGGGGTCAATTATGAACAGTTCGGAAGACTGATCGACTGGCAGATCGAACAGGGCATCGATGCTCTGGTCATCGCAGGCACAACAGGCGAAGGATCAACTCTTTCCGATGCAGAACACAAAGAATGCATCACTTTTGCCGTAGAGCGCGCAGCCCACAGAGTGCCGATCATCGCAGGTACCGGAAGTAATGATACTGCCTACGGAAAGCAGCTTACCAAGTTCGCCAGTGACGCAGGCGCAGATGCATGTCTGATCGTAACTTCATACTACAACAAGGCCACACAGAAGGGTCTGGTCAAGCTGTTCAGCGAGTATGCAAGTGTCAGTGATGTTCCGATCATTGCGTACAACGTTCCTTCAAGAACAGGTCTTAATATAGAACCATCGACATATGTGGAACTGGCAAAGATCGACAAGGTAGGAGCGATCAAGGAGGCTAACGGCAACATTTCCAAGATCGTTGAGACTTTTGCCAAGGTCGGCGATCAGCTGGATGTATATTCCGGCAACGATGACCAGATCGTTCCGTTCCTCTCGATGGGAAGCAAGGGAGTCATTTCCGTACTTTCCAATGTCATTCCTGCAGAGACACGCGAGATGTGCACAAAGTTCTGGAATGGCGATGTTGCAGGCGCTGCTGCGATGCAGTGCAAGTACAGCGAGCTGATCGCGGCTCTCTTCTGCGAAGTCAATCCGATTCCTGTCAAGGAAGCAATGGCAATGCTCGGATGGTGTGATCCGATCATCAGATCACCTCTGTACCGCATGGAGCCGGCTAACCTTGAGAGACTTCAGAATGCAATGAAGGAAGTCGGACTTATCTAATCAGTATATGCAGGAAAAGACTAGCGAATGTGTCATGAGGATTATCCGTGATGACACTTCTGAAAGGGAGAAATGATGCAAGTAATTATCAATGGTATTGACGGAGCAATGGGAACGATCCTCGCCGGAGTAATAGAAAAGACGGACGACATGGAAGTCGTCGCAGGTATCACTCCGACAGGCGCGCCGGGTACTTTCCTGACACCGGATGCCTATCAGGGCCCGGCGGACATGGTCATAGATTTTTCACATCATGACGGCACTGTGGCCCTTATGGACTACTGTGTATCGAGAGGACTTCCGGCAGTGGTATGTACTACCGGACAGACTGAAGAAGAAATGGCATACATAGCTAAAGCTGCTGAGAGCATTCCTGTGTTCAAGTCAGCAAATATGTCGGTAGGTGTAGCCATCACTGCAAAACTGGTCAAAGAAGTAGCAGCCAAGTTCTCAGACTATGAAGTCGAGATCGTAGAGATACATCACAACAGAAAGGTCGATGCGCCGAGCGGGACTGCGTTAATGCTTGCTGACGCCGTCAGAGAGGTCAGACCTGACCTTCACTACAACATGGGAAGATCCGGGATCGCAAAGCGCGAGCCTGATGAGATAGGCATCAATGCTGTCCGTATGGGCAACATCGTCGGCACTCATGAGGTCATGTTCGGGACGAATACACAGACAATCAAAATAACTCACGAGGCACATGACAGAGCGCTGTTTGCCGATGGGGCGGTAGCAGCGGCGAGATTCCTCGCGGGTCAGCCTGCCGGCATGTATAACATGGACGATCTGCTGGCAGACTAGAAAAGGAAACAGGGGACATAGAGAAATGCAGGAGACTGCTGCCTTAAGCAGAATAATCGGCAGCAGATCCCGGGAAAGGAAAAAGAAATGAGAATCGGAATCGCAGGATACGGAAATATAGGAAGAGGCGTAGAAGCTGCTGTCACGAATGCTCCTGATATGGAACTTGCTGCAGTTTTCACACGCAGAGACCCGGCGTCAGTTACGACAGTCACCGGAGCGCCGGTCATGGCGTACGATCAGATCGGAAGCATGAAAGATGAGATCGATGTGGTTATCATCTGCGGGGGAAGCGCTACCGATCTGCCTTGGATGACACCGGAACTGGCAGCGCAGTTCAATGTTATCGACAGTTTTGACAATCATGCCAACATACCGACGCATTTTGCCAATGTTGACGCAGCTGCAAAAGCAGCCGGAAAGGTCGGGATCATCTCATGCGGATGGGATCCGGGTTACTTTTCACTGGCCAGAGTATTTGCTGATGCAGCGCTTCCGGAAGGTGATAACTATACTTTCTGGGGCCGCGGCGTGAGCCAGGGACACTCTGACGCCATCAGACGTATTGAAGGTGTTGCAGATGCAAGACAGTATACGGTGCCGGTACCTGAAGCTGTCGAAAAGGTCAGGGCCGGGGAACATCCTGTTTTTACGGCGCGTGATATGCACCTTCGCGAATGCTATGTAGTTGCGAAAGAAGGCGCGGACAAGGCAGCGATCGAGGAAGCGATCAAGACGATGCCTAACTATTTCGAACCATATGATACTACTGTAGAGTTCATCTCTCAGGAAGAACTTAACGAGAAGCACAGCGGTCTCCCTCACGGCGGAAGTGTTATAAGAAGCGGTCCTACAGGATTCAGCGGCGAATTCAACAACACAGTAGAGTTCACCCTGGACCTTGACTCAAATCCGTTCTTCACAGGAAGCATTCTTACTGCGGCGGCCAGAGCGGCTTTCAGGATGAATCAGGAAGGACAGTGCGGAGCAAAGACGCTCCTCGATGTACCGCCTGTATATCTCTCTCATCATTCGAGAGAGGATCTGATCGCTCATATGCTTTAGAGAGAAGCACAGTCATGGAGAACTATATGCTTTATAATAATCTCGGAATCAATGAAGAGGGTCATCTGACTATCGGCGGGCTCGATGCAGTCAGCCTGGCAGCCGAGTACGGCACGCCGCTTTATGTCCTCGATGAAGATGTCATCAGGAACAACTGCAGAACCTATGTTGACGCCATGCACAAGTATTTCGGACCGGATGCCGCTCCGCTTTATGCGAGCAAGGCCCTCTGCTTCAAAGGGATCTATCCGGTAGTCGAATCAGAGGGAATGTGCGTGGATGTTGTTTCGCCGGGTGAGATCTATACCGCAGCCGCAGCCGGGTTCCCTCCGGAAAAGATGTTTTTCCACGGAACCAACAAGACAGACAGCGATATACGCTTTGCGCTTGAAAAGGGCGTCGGATACTTTGTCGTAGACAACCACAATGAACTGCAGGCGCTTGAACGGATCGCAGGCAGTATGGGAATCAGGCAGAAGGTCCTTCTGAGACTGACTCTCGGACTGGACCCTCACACACTGGAAGCCATCAACACCGGAAGGGTAGACTCACAGTTCGGAGTTCCGATCGATACAGGTCAGGCGGATGATTTTGTCCGGGCGGCGCTTGCGTGCAGCAATATTTCCCTGCAAGGTTTTCACAGCCATGTGGGGTCTCAGATCTTTGAAAGCGACTCCTTTATGCGTCAGGTGGAGATATTTGCCGGTTATTCTGCCAGGATCAGCAAGGAAATGGGGTTCACTGCCAGAACGATCAATATAGGCGGGGGCTTCGGCGTACGCTATACCCATAAAGATCCGCAGATAGATATCCCTGCAAGGATAAGGGAGATATCGGAGCATCTTAAAGCTGCCTGCGCAAAATACGGCATCGATGTGCCTGATGTGTATATGGAACCTGGCCGCAGCATTGTAGCGGATGCCGGAGTAACTCTCTACGAGACAGGCGGGGTCAAGGAAGTTAAAGGGTACCGAAATTATGTCACTGTTGACGGCGGCATGACTGACAATCCAAGGTATGCTTTATACAAGTCAGATTATACCGTTCTCAATGCCAGCAAAGCCGGATGTGATGCTGACTATGAAGTGACAGTAGCCGGCCGCTGCTGCGAGAGCGGCGACAGACTGGCAGAGTATGTGAGCATTGCTAAGCCTGAACGCGGCGATATCATCGCTGTTCTGACGACCGGAGCATACAACTATGCTATGGCCTCCAATTACAACAGAGTCCCGAGACCGGCAATGATCATGCTGAAAGATGGTCAGTCACGGCTGGTTGTCAGAAGAGAGACTTACGAAGACATGATGAAAAACGAGCTTTGATCAGCCGGAGAAAACAGCCTCCGCGGCAGAAAAAGATCAGCCCCTTTTGTCAGATCACAACAGGCAAAAGGGGTTTTGTTTTGCGGTAAAAAGATACGGTTCATATGTTACAATAAAATAAAGGCAAACAGATGCATAATATGGCAGAACGAAAAATGCCGGAGGTGGGATCAATGAAAAACATATTGATAATTAATACGGGAGGAACGTTTTCTTCTCAGGCTTCGGGTCACGGACTGGCTCCGTCCATCACCGGAGAGGAGATCATGTCCAGACTTGGGATCGTTTCGGAAGATATTTCTGTCACGGTTGAAGACTACTGCTCCCTTGACAGCGCGAATATCATGCCGGAAGACTGGGTCAGTCTTGCGGGCAGGATAGCTGAATGTCTCGCAGACTATGACGGCTTTATTGTCATACACGGGACTGATACGCTGGCATATACATCTTCGATGTTATCATTCATGCTTCAGAACATACATGTGCCCGTTGTTGTGACAGGAAGCCAGATGCCGCTCAATATGCCGCTTTCAGACGCGATCATGAATCTGCAGTGCGCGGTATGGATGGCTGCAAGCGGAGTTCCGGGCGTTTTTGTCGCTTTTGACAGGAAGATCATGCTTGGCTGCCGCACAAGCAAGGTAAGAACGGTAAGCTTCAATGCTTTTGAGAGCATCAACTGTCCGTATGTCGGTGAAGTCAATGCATTCGGACTGCAGCTTTATACCGACCGCAGAACCAAAAGGGCAAGGCTCAGTCTACAGACAGAGTATTCAGATAAAATAGCAGTTCTCAAGGTGTTCCCGGGGATGGATCTGGATATTTTCTCATTCCTGCAGGACCATGGATATGAGGGCGTCTATATTGAGGGATTCGGACTCGGAGGGCTGCCGTTTCTCAGAAGGGACATTACTGCAGAGATCAGAAAGGCATCAGACAGAGGTCTGCCGATCCTTGTAGGCAGCCAGTGCAGATATGAAGGCAGCGATCTGAGTGTATATGAGACCGGCCAGAGAATCATAGACTGCGGCGGGATCCCGGTCTATGACATGACTCAGGAAGCGGTCGTGACAAAACTCATGTGGGTTCTCGGACAGACCAGGAAATACGATCAGATCAGATGGCTTTTCGGATCGGATCTGGTCGGTGAAGTAACACTGAAATAATAAAAGCAAACGCTACAGTTTCTCCGGGTCAAACACGGCGAATGGATTCAGTTCGCGGCTTATGTCAATGAACTCTTTGATCGTGCGCGTAACCAGCCGGTTCCTCATCGTGTAGAAATACACATCGCGCGTGAATTCAGGACTGCGTACGACATAGTATTTCATTTTGTCTGCCCAGTCCATCGAGTTCCTGATCAGAGTGTCGCTGACAACCGTGAGACCAAGTCCGGATGAAGCGATCCCGAACGCGCTTGACAGCTGGTTGAGTTCGTATACAGACTGGACTGAGATGCCGTTTTCTTCAAAAACGGAGTCGCACCTGCGCCTGGTGTCAAATCCTTTCTGGAGGAGGATGAATGGCTGATCATGCATCAGTCTCATATCATCCAGATACCGGATGTCTTTTTCGAGAGGTTTTCCCGCAGTGATATCCTCATGGGTGTACGCATAGTTCGCCAGCTTGGTGTTGAGTTCATGTTCCAGAGGGACCGCTATCAGCAGGTACTCAGTTCCGAGGTAATGACGGTCCATTCTTTCATCAGCAGGAAGATTGTCAATTACCAGTTCGAGCTGACCTGAGTGGAGCTGCTCCATAAGCTCACGGCTTTCATACTCGTACAGACCAAGGTGTATCATAGGGTGTCTCCTGGAATAAACGGACAGGATATCCGGTATGATATTAGACATATACAGGGTGTTGCTCCCGAGCGCTATGCTTCCTGTCTCAAGGCCCTGGAGTTCATTCATATAATTAAAGAAATCATCTTCGATCATGGAGATGCTGCCGGCGCATTCCAGATATTTTGCTCCGAGAGGAGTCAGACTGACCGGGTTGGTGCTGCGGTCAAAAAGATTACCGCCGATCTCCTTTTCGATCCCTGCGACCATGACGCTCAGAGAAGGCTGAGCGATATGAAGGGCTCTCGCTGCCCGCAGGAATCCGCCTTCCCTGTATATCGCTCTGACAAGATCTTTTTTACTGAAAATATCCATTTTTCCACCTGTCTGCATACATATAAGAACATTGTTATATCTTCCATTATACTATTTATATTTGATTATAAGCTATCGGTATATTACAATTAAAGTAATCATTTATTGAGAAGTGATACTCACAAGGAGGTCATTATGCAGGTAAAACCTAAAAACGAGCAAACTGCAGTGTTCAGCAAGATTACAGACATTCTTGATCCCGGCAGTTTCATGGAGTTGGGGGAGCGTGTATCTGCCAGATTTACCGAATTCTATCATCCGGATGCCGTTCAGGAATCCGATGGTGTGATCACCGGTTACGGCACAATAGACGGCAACCTCGTTTTTGTTTATGCGCAGGACGGAGAGGTAATGGGCGGTACATTTGGTGAACAGCATGGCCGCAAGATAGTAGATCTGTATGAGCATGCTATCAAGGCAAATGCCCCTGTTATCGGACTTCTTGACTGTGCGGGATTCCGTATTGAGGAAGGTCTTGACGGATTGTATCAGTTTGCCAAGTTATACAAGAGACAATCTGATGCTTCCGGAAGCATCCCTCAGATCGCTGCTGTCATCGGACAGTGCGGCGGCGGAATGTCAATAGCTGCCAAGCAGGCAGATTTCGTATTCATTGAGAAGGATAAGGGCAGCATTTTCGTCAACCCTCAGAGTGTTGTCGGAAACGCGATCGGAGACAACCCGTTCGTCAAGGCAGTAGATGACGGCACTTTTGAATGGGAAGAGATCGCGCAGAAGATCCGCAAGCTGGTAGGACTTCTTCCTCCGGCAGCAGGATTTGCTCCTGAGATCCTTGATACAAACATCGAAGAGCTCAACCGCGTATGTCCTGACATCGGTTCGATGATCGGAGACGGAAAAGCGCTTCTGACAGAACTCGCAGATAATTACGACGTTCTGGAAGTACAGCCTGATTTTGGTCAGGATATGGTCACCGCGTTCATCAGACTTGCCGGACAGACAGTCGGATGCGTCGCATGCAATAAGGTCAACGGCGAGAAGAGAATCTCCGCTGACGGATGCAGCAAGGCAGCTGCAATGGTTGATGTATGCAGCAGATTCGGACTCCCTGTCATTACTCTGATCGATACAGATGGTTACCAGACTACTTCCGAGAATGAGAAGTATCTGCCTGATGCCGCAGGAAGACTCTTAAGAGCTCTCATCACAGCCACTGTTCCTAAGATCAACGTGGTAACAGGCCGCGTAGTAGGCAGTGCATTCAGCCTTCTGAATTCCAAGGGCCTCGGCGCTGATTACGTATTCATGTGGGAAGACGCAGACATCAGCATTGTCGAGCCAAGACAGGCTACAGAAATTATTTTCGGCAAATGGTCGAAAGAGCTTGAGCAGCAGTATCGTGACGACCAGTCAAGCGCTGTTGCACTTGCAAGACACGGATTTGCAGACAAGGTCATCGCTCCGGAAGAAACAAGAAAGTATCTGATCGGCGCGCTTCAGACCTTCGTTAACAGCAGGTAGGTGATCATATGAGTATAGGAGAAATACTGAAAGTAGGTGCGATCGATACTGTACTCGGAATGGGAACGGTATTCTGCATACTGATATTCATCGCTTTCTGCATCTGGCTGATGGGCAAAGCCTGCGCACCAAAACAGGCTAAGGAAGCAGCACCTGCTGCAGCACCACAGGCAGAGGCAGCGCCTGTAAGCACTGCTTATGACGGTTTCACACCGGAGTCGCAGACGAACAAGGAGAAGCCGCAGCTGAAGGATACATAGTAAGGAATGTACGGAGGGCACAATGGAAACGTATATAGTAAGAGTAAACGGAACAGAGTTTGAAGTAGAAGTTGAAAAGGTCGGCAGCGATACAGCGCCAACATTTGCAGCGGCTCCGGCTCCTGCAGCTAAGCCTGCAGCTAAGCCTGCAGCCAAGAAGGCAGCAGGAAGCGGCGAGCCTGTAGTATGCGGTACAGCAGGCAAGGTATTCAAGGTAGTTGCCAAGGAAGGCGATGCAGTCAAGTCCGGAGATACCGTGATCATTCTCGAGGCAATGAAGATGGAGATCCCTGTTGTAGCTCCTAAGGACGGCACAGTCAGCTCGATCGTTGTAAAAGAAGGAGACAGCACAACAGCAGGACAGGCAGTAGCATATATCGGATAGCATAGGAGGCCTAATATGGGTGAAACGTTAGTTAATCTGGCTCACCAGACAGCCTTTTTCAACCTGACATTCGGCAACGTGATCATGGTCGT
>ONHU01000014.1 GCA_900317675.1 uncultured Eubacteriales bacterium | reverse complement strand
TGTCAGGGAGTTCTTGAAGATCTGCTCGAATCCGAGGAACTTGATGATTCCAGGATATACGTTTGGAGCGAATCTCAGACCGCCCTTGTAAGGTCCGATTGCACTGCTGAACTGATATCTGTAGCCCTTGTTGACCTGAACTTTGCCATTGTCATCAACCCATACTACTCTGAAAGTAACTCCTCTTTCAGGCTCAACGAGTCTCTCAAGAAGTGCAGTTTCTTCATATTCCGGGTGTTTCTCAACAACAGGCTTAAGTGAAGAAAGTACTTCTTCTACAGTCTGGGAAGAAAGTACTTCTTCTACAGTCTGGTGGAATTCAACTTCGCCAGGATTGTTCTTCTTGCACTGCTCGATGACTCTTTCTACATAATTTGCCATTGGTATCACTCTCCTTATGTAAACGATAAAAATAGTATTTCCGGCGCTTTAAGCGCCTACATAAAAATAATAACACTTGAGCGATAAATGTCAACAGATTAGCAAGCAGGGGAGCGTTAATATTTGGTATTTAATTTGTACAATTTTTGCTGATCCCGTCTTAACAGCAGTCAGGAAAGCACTTAAAGACTGTGACACACTGAATGGAGGTCTGCGGAAGCCGGAGCATCTTTTTTTAGTGCAAAAATTCCAGAGTCTTGAGTCATGAATTATGGTAAAATTAAGCAACTATGGGCAATAACAAGAAAACAATGGAACTGAATAACGAACAGCGCAAGGCTGTACATCACATAGACGGACCGGTCCTCATACTGGCAGGCGCCGGGTCAGGCAAGACAGCGACAATGACCCACCGTATGGCTTATATGATCAGTCAGGGAGTGGATCCTCACAATATACTGGCAGTTACTTTTACCAACAAAGCTGCTAATGAGATGAGGAGCCGTGTCGCCTCTCTGACAGATAACATAGCCGGAATGTGGATCATGACTTTTCACGCGATGTCTCTCCGCATGCTCAGATATTCTGCTGAAGCTCTCGGATACAGATCAGGATTCACTGTATATGATGAGACAGACAAAAAAGCACTCATAAGAAGGATCTGCAAAGACCTCGGCGCTGATGAGAAGCTCGCGCCGGTATCCCTTCTGATTGCAGTCATAAGCAAGTGCAAGGAACGCGAAGAAACTCCTGATGATTATCTTAGGGGAAGCTCCGGGATGCCGCAGGAAAAACTCATCTATGAGGTTTACAGCAGATATCAGAAAGAACTCATGGCGGCCAACGCCATGGATTTTGACGATCTTCTGTGGAATGCTGTCAGACTGCTCGAACAGGAGCCGGACGTTCTCAGGTATTACTCTGAAAGATTCAGATACATAATGGTAGACGAATATCAGGATACCAACTATCTGCAGTACAAGATGATCAGCATGCTTGCTTCGGGACACGGCAATCTCTGCGTCGTTGGCGACGACGATCAGTGCATCTATCAATGGAGAGGCGCAGACATACGCAACATACTTGACTTTGAGAACGATTTCAAAGGTGCTTTTACAGTAAGGCTCGAGCAGAATTACAGATCCGACGGCAATATTCTGAAACTGGCCAATTCAGTGATCAGAAATAACAAAAGCCGGAAGAGCAAGGCTCTGTGGACCGACAGAAAAGACGGGGAGAAGATCACCTACCGGAGGCTCGAAGACGAGAAACAGGAAGCTTACTGGATAGGCGCGGAGATCGAGAACTTAAGAACACAGGGCTACAACTACCGTGACATAGCGATACTCTACCGCAAAAATGCTCAGTCAAGAAGCTTTGAAGAGAAATTCAGCTTCCGCGGTATACCGTACAGGGTGCTTGCCGGTCTCAGATACTATGACCGCAAGGAAATCAAAGACGTCATGGCTTACCTGCGCCTGATCGAAAACCCGGGCGACAATGTAAGCATGCAGAGGATCATCAATGAGCCGAAACGCGGGATAGGCGCTAAGACTATGGCTGCGATCGAGGCATATGCGTCATCCTACGGGATCAGCATTTTCGAGGCTCTGTCAGAGGAACAGCTAAGGGCGTCTATGGGCAATAAAGTAAGGACGGCCGTCACAGATCTTGTGCAGATGATCACAGATATCAGAGCTGAGCAAGACAATCTGACCCTGCCGGATATCTATGACAACATCCTCAACCGGTCAGGCTATCTCAAAGCTCTCGAAGACGCGAACACGCCTGAGGCTGACGGGCGCATAGAAAACATAATGGAATTCAAATCTGTCATAGCTGAGTTCGAGCAGGGCGTCAGCAATGGCTCAGTCGCGGAAATGCAGGATGAAATGAGGGCCGAAAGACTGGCTCTGATGGGAGAGGGGCTCGAAGCCGGCGAACCGACGATGCTCGGGACCTTCCTCGAACAGATCACCCTCATGTCAGATGTCGACAATCATGATGAGGACGAAGACGCGGTTGTCATGATGACACTGCACTCTGCCAAGGGTCTGGAGTTCCCGGTCGTCTTCATACCGGGTATGGAAAACGGAATGTTCCCCGGAGTCGCTGCTTTTGACGAAACGGCAAAAATGGAAGAAGAACGCAGACTCTGCTATGTCGGCATCACAAGAGCTATGAAAAAGCTGTATCTCACAGGCGCTCAGATGAGGACTATGTACGGCAGGACAGACTGGCAGACAGAGTCGGTATTCCTTGATGAAATGGACAAAAGCTGCCTTGAGGGAGACAAGACCGTCAAGGACAAGCTCAAGAGTGAAGACGGTCTTCGCGGAAAAGGCGGACTGCTCGGCGATTATATATTCAGCGGCAGAAGTCTCGGAACAGCAGACGGATACGCGGGAGAGCCGCGTCCGAAGCCGTTCGGCTCCGGCAGCAGACCGACAGACGGACTCAGCGCTGCCAGAAGAGCCACACATAATAAAGAAAAGATCGCCTGCGATTTTGAGATCGGAGATATGCTGAGGCATCCGAAATTCGGAGAAGGCATGCTGATCGAGCAGGATGAAAAGACGATGACCGTGATTTTTGACAGTGTAGGTCAGAAAAAGCTTGGCAAGGGATTTGTCAAGATGGAAAAGGTCAACTGACAGGAACCGGAGAATGAGTGATGAACGCCCCAATAATATCCGATGAAAAGAGAGCGAGAATAGATGATCTGGTCACAAAACTCAACGAGGCTTCAAAGGCATACTACGATGAGGCTGCTGAGATCATGACCAACTATGAATACGATGAGATGTACGATGAGCTTCTGGCGCTCGAGGACGAGACCGGATACGTCAGGGACGACAGCCCGTCTGTCAACGTAGGATATGAAACTCAGACAGCCCTGCCCAAAGTCACTCACGAGACCAGGATGCTCTCTCTCAACAAGACCAAGGACAGAGAGGAGCTTCGGGCGTGGCTTGGCGGCCATGAGGGTCTTCTGTCATGGAAACTCGACGGCCTGACTGTTGTGCTTACCTACGAAGGCGGAAGGCTTTCAAGAGCAGTGACAAGAGGCAACGGCACTCAGGGCGAGCTTATCACAGCCAATGCTCTGGCATGCCGGAACGTCCCTAAGATCATTCCATTCAAAGGGAACGCGGTGATCAGGGGAGAAGCCGTCATCAAATATTCAGACTTCAACAGGATCAATGAAGCGATCGATGATGCGAACGCAAAATACAAAAATCCGCGCAACCTGTGCAGCGGCAGTATCAGACAGCTCGATCCCGCCGTTACGGCATCCAGAAGCGTCTACTTTTACGCATTCACGCTTACTTCAGCAGCCCCTGCGCCGGGCATGGAGACATCCGGAACGGATGAAATGCTCGAGAGAAGTCTTGCACGCCGCATGGAGTGGATGAGGGAGCAAGGTTTTGATGTAGTGCCTTATGTCAAAGTTGATTCCGGAAGCCTTATAAGCGCAATAGACGAATATGAAGCTCAGATCCCGGATTTTGACATCCCGTCAGACGGACTCGTCCTTTCATATGAAGACCTTATTTATGCAGGGACGCTCGGAGCGACAGCGAAATTCCCGAGAAATGCCATCGCATTCAAGTGGCGTGACCAGCAGGCAGACACCATCCTCAGGGAGATCGAGTGGAGCCCATCGCGTACCGGACTTCTCAATCCTATCGCGGTCTTTGACCCGGTAGAGCTCGAGGGGACAACGGTTTCCCGGGCATCAGTACACAATGTAAGTATCATGAAAGATCTCGAACTGGGTATAGGAGATACGATCAGAGTCTATAAGGCCAACATGATCATCCCGCAGATAGCGGGCAACCTTACACGAAGCGGGAATATCGTGATCCCGGAGACCTGCCCGGTCTGCGGCGGGCCGACCGGGATAGAGGACGATCAGGGAACAATGACGCTGGTGTGCACTAACCCTGACTGCATAGCGAAGCATGTCAAGAGATTCTCTCATTTTGTATCAAGAGACGCTCTCAATATAGAAGGTCTCTCAGAAGCCGGACTGCTGAAACTGATAGGCATCGGAGCGGTCAGGACCTTTGCGGATCTCTTCAGACTGCAGAGCCATGAGGACGAGATCGTGGCGATGGAAGGCTTCGGCAAAAAGTCTTTCGACAATCTCACAGCTTCAGCCGAAAAGGCTTCTCATACAACACCGGCGAGGCTGCTCTACAGCCTGGGGGTTCCCGGGATCGGAACAGCCAATTCAGGCACGATTGCCAGAGCATGCCGCAACAAATGGAGCGATATCCAGGCTTTGACAGAAGAAGACCTGACAGCGATCGATGGCGTAGGATCTGTTATGGCGGGTGACTATGTGAGATTTTTCGCTGATGCAGGTAACAGGGAAGTCATAGCGGATCTCCTCAGCGTGCTCGAGCTTGACGAGACATATGAAGCCGCAGGTACTGCGCTTGAGGGAAAGGTGTTCGTTATCACCGGAAGCCTGGTCAATTATGCCAACAGAAAAGACCTCAAGGCAGATATCGAGGCTGAAGGCGGCAAGGTCGCCGGCTCTGTATCTGCTAAGACTGACTATCTTATCACCAACGACCCGTCATCCGGGTCATCCAAAAACAGAACAGCCCGTGAGCTGGGCATTGCAATCATCACAGAAGAAGAAATAATGAAGATGCTCGGAAAGTGATCCGGGCAGAAGACGTACCGCTGCTGAAGTGATACACAGAAAGGAGGAAGAGGCCCATGGATAACAACAACACCGTGGTCGATATGGAGCAGGCTTACAACGAGTCGCTCGAGAAAATATTCGGACTGCTTGAAGAAAAGAAATACTTCAAATGCAGAGACGAACTCCTTAAACATGACGAAGTCGAAATAGCAGAGATGCTCGTGGATATACGGCGTGAATTCGATCTGCAGCGCATGGTCGTTCTCTTCCGTTCACTTCCTAAGGACATCAGCGTTGACGTTTTCGCCGAGCTCAGTACAGACGACAGACTTGACATCATCAACATCATCACCGATCCCGAACTTAAGTACATACTCGACGAGCTCGACTTCGATGATATGATCGACGTACTCGAAGAGCTGCCTTCCAATATAGTAGATAAGATCCTCGACAAGACGCCTAAGAGCGAACGCCGTCTGATCAACACCTTCCTTAAATATAAGGAAGATACAGCCGGCTCACTGATGACGCCTGAGTATATCAATCTCAGGAAGGATATGACGGTGAGACAGGCACTCGATCACATCAAGGAAGTAGGGCTGGATTCGGAGACTATATATACATGTTATGTACTTGACTCCGGAAGAAAACTGATCGGTGTCGTATCACTGAAGTCACTGGTTATTTCACAGGATAACCTGAGTGTTTCAGATATCATGCATGACGATCCGGTCGTTGCGCATGTCGATGATGACCAGGAGGAAGTATCTGACCTGTTCATCCGTTATGGTTATCTGGCAATACCTGTTGTGGATAACGAATACAGACTTGTCGGTATCGTTACCGTTGACGACGTACTCGACGTCATCGAAGAGGAGGCTACAGAGGATATCGAGCGTATGGGCGGCGTCATCGATACGACAGACAAAGAGTATCTCGACCAGTCGGTATTCCAGCATGTCAAGGCGAGGCTGCCGTGGCTCTTTCTGCTGATGTGCTCATATTTCATAACCGGCGGTATCCTGAGGAGTTTCGAGCACGCTATGTCAGCTGTCATTGAACTGGTAATCTACATGCCTATGCTGATGGGTACAGGCGGTAACTCCGGATCACAGTCTTCGACCCTTATCATCCGTGGTATGGCGACAGGCGAGATAGAACTGAGAGACTTCCTCAAGGTAATGTGGAAGGAGATCCGTGTCGGAGTGATCGTAGGGATCTGCCTCAGTATCCTCAACTATTTCAGGATCGTGTATCTGGATCACAATCCGCCAATGGTCGCCATCACTGTATGCGTCTCGATGATACTCATAGTCATCATCGCGAAGCTCATCGGCTCGATGCTGCCTATGGTCGCAAAACGCATAGGCATCGACCCGGCTCTGATGGCGGGACCTATGATGGCATCTATCACAGATATGATCTCACTTTGCACGTACTTTATCATGGCAGGTCTTTTCCTGCATATCTGACAGTAAAAAATATATGTCTGATGATTGTTTTTTAAAAAATCAAAAAACATATGTCCGATTCAATTGACACAGTACTTTACCTTGTGCAAAAATGAATTGGCGCGCAGCGAAGAAGACGCTTCGCTGCGCTTTTTTCATTCATAAGGGAGGTGCAATGTTGAAAACTGTACAGGAACTTAATGAAATAGCCCGCAAGGTCAGGATAGATGCTCTGAAGGGTATACATGCTGCCGGCGCGGGACATCCGGGCGGATCGCTGTCTGTAACAGATATACTGGTTTCGCTTTATTTCAATGTAATGAATGTAGATCCGGAAAATCCGGACATGCAGGGCAGGGACAGGCTCATCCTTTCAAAAGGTCATGCTGCTCCGGCACTCTATGCTACACTGGCACACAGAGGATTCTTTGATACTTCAGAACTTCTGACGCTCAGAAAGCTTGGATCCAGACTTCAGGGACATCCGAGCATGGAGCTCTGTCCCGGAGTGGAAATGTCCACAGGATCACTCGGTCAGGGTTTTTCCGTTGCTGTCGGAATGGCGATCGCTGATAAGATCGACGGCATAGACCGAAAGACATTCGTAGTCACCGGAGACGGAGAACTGCAGGAGGGGCTCATCTGGGAAGCTGCGCTTTCCGCGGCAAGTCACGGACTTAATAACCTGATAGCAGTCGTTGACTGGAATAATCTCCAGATCGACGGCAGGGTGGATGATGTCAAGAAAGTAGATCCTATCGATGCCAAGTTTGCTGCTTTCGGCTGGGAGACCTTTGTCTGCAGCGGACATGACATGCAGGAGCTTCTTGATACTTATCAGAAAGCTCTCAGCGTCACAGACAAGCCGGTATGCATTGTAGCCAAAACCATCAAGGGCTGCGGTGTCTCATTCATGGAAGACAAGGCAGGCTGGCACGGCAAGGCCCCTGATGATGAGCAGCTTGCACAGGCTATCAGCGAACTCGGAGGTGACAGATAATGGCAGATGTTAAGAAAATAGCTACAAGACAGGCCTTTGGCGAGTTTCTTGCTGAGTACGGCGCGGAGAGGAAAGATCTTATCGCCATGAGCGCAGACCTTTCCGGCTCAAATAAAACAGACATCTTTGAAAAGGCATATCCTGAGAGGTTCATTGAGGCCGGCATCTCAGAACAGGATATGCTTGCTGAGGCTGCGGGGATCGCGCACAGCGGGCATGTTGTTGCCGCCAGTTCATTCGCAATGTTTGCGGCAGGCAGAGGATATGAGATCATCAGAAACTCTATCGCTCATACGAATGCCAATGTCAAAGTCTGCGCTACACACGGCGGGATCACGGTAGGCGAGGATGGCGCTTCTCATCAGACTTTTGAGGACATCGCTCTTATGAGGGTCCTTCCGGGAATGACTGTGATCAACCCTGCAGACGCTGTAAGCACCAAGATCCTTCTGAGAGAAGAATTCGAACGCGAAGGCTGTGCCTATATCAGACTCGGCAGAGCCGGTGTTCCTGTAGTATACGATGAAAATGCGGATATCAGGATCGGAAAGGCTATGACACTGAAAGAAGGCAGCGATGTTGCTGTTATAGCCACAGGCATCATGGTAGCTGCGGCACTTGAAGCAGCAGAGAATCTCGCTGCAGAAGGCATAAGCGCCAGAGTCATAGATATGCACACGATCAAGCCAATCGATGAGGATGCCATCATAAAAGCTGCAAGTGAGTGCAAAGGCATTGTGACAGCAGAAGAGCACTCTGTGATCGGTGGACTCGGAGGCGCCGTAGCTGAAGTAACTGCAGCAAAGAGCCCGTGCAGGATCGCGATGGTCGGTCAGCATGACTGCTTCGGGGAGTCCGGCAAGCCGGCAGAGCTTCTTGAAAAATACGGCATGACGGCAACTGATATCGTTTCCGCTGCAAAAAGCCTGCTGTAAGGAATCACTACAGTGAAAAGCAGACAGGGCAGAGCGAAAGCTCGTGCCCTGTCTTTTGTTATGTATGAATAAAAAAGCACAGAAAATGAAGAAAAGTCAAAGACGCTATTGCATAAATATTCATAAACTGTTATTATCATGCATGTTGAAAAACAATCTATCTGAGACTGGAAAACAGGAGAAAGCAACAATGAAAAAGAAAACACTTGTATTATTACTTGCATTAACAATGGTATTCGCTTTTGCACTGAGCGCATGCGGCGGAAGCAGCGAGAGCGGCGGTGAAGAGGAAGATGCAACACTCAGAGTCGTTACAGAGGCTACTTTTGCACCGTTTGAGTTTACTGAAGACGGCGACGACGAGATCAAAGGATTCGACGTTGATATGATGAATGCCATCGCAGAGGATCAGGGACTTAAGATCGAGTTCATCAACATGGAATTCGATTCACTTATCCCGGCTCTTGAGTCTGATCAGGGCGATATCATCGCTGCAGGAATGAATAAGCTTGCAGGCGACCGTGCTGAAAAGGCAGACTTCGGAGATACATATTTTGAAAGTGACCTGATGCTTCTGGTTAAGTCCGACAGCACTCTTACAAGCATCGATGATGTTACACCTGAGATGAAGCTCGCAAGCCAGATCGGAACTACAGGCGGAGATTATGTACAGGCTCTTGAATCTGATGGCAAGATCGCTCAGGGCGTCGTTCTCAATCAGTGGACAGACAGCTACATGCAGCTCCAGAATGGCGACGTTCAGGGTGTTGTAGTAGACAAGCCGGTAGGCGAAGCTTACCTCAATGCACACAGCGACATCGCTAAGTTCGTAGGCGAGCCGTTCGGAGATCACGAAGAATTTGCATACGCTGTACAGAAGGGCAACACAGAGCTTCTTGACAAGCTCAACGCAGGTCTTGCCAACATGAAGGAAAACGGCACATACGACGAGCTCGTTGATAAGTGGTTCAGCTAGAGCCAGTCTCAGATCGAAAGATCTGTATAAATAAAGCGAAAGGGAATTATTTATGGGAGTATATCTTAAAGGATTTCTGATCGCTTGCAAGGGTATACCAACCACAGTATGGGTAAGTATTGTGGCCATTGTACTGGGAGCAGCCTTGGGTCTGCTCCTTGCCTTGTGTTCGCAGACAAAAAGCAAGGCCCTTCGGGTGATCGCAAAAGTATATGTAGATGTTGTCAGAGGGACTCCGATGCTCGTCCAGGCGCTGATCATGGCATATGGTGTGCCGCAGCTCCTGCAGTCGTCCGGAACTGATTTCAAATGGCCTAATCTCGTCATTCCGGCTGTTATCGTATGCGGACTCAACTCCGCAGCATATCTGTCTGAAGTTATCAGATCCGGAATCCAGGCTGTTGACAAAGGTCAGATGGAAGCTGCAAGGTCTCTTGGTATGAGCCGCGGTATGGCAATGCGGCTGATCATCATACCTCAGGCAATTCGTATCATCCTGCCTGCATTTGCCAATGAATTCGTAACACTCATCAAAGAAACTTCAGTTCTGGGTTATGTAGGCGTAGTCGAGATACTCAGAAGAGGACAGCTTTGGAATGCGTCGTCGTTTGAGACTTTCCCGGCATATATCGGCGTAGCGCTTGCATATATGCTTCTGACGATACCTCTGTCCAAGGCCATCAATGGTTATGAGCGCAAGAGGGCGAAAAAGGAGGCAGCGGCATGAGCATGATTGAAGTAAAAGGACTCGTAAAGAGCTTCGGCGACCTTGAGGTCCTCAAGGGTATCGACCAGAATGTTGATGAGGGAGAAGTACTGTGCATTGTCGGTCCTTCAGGATCAGGCAAGTCCACCATGCTCCGCTGCATCAACAGACTCGAAGAGCCTACGGGCGGCGAGATATATATTGACGGCGAGCTGATCACAGATAAGAACATTGACAGGATCAGGACCAAAATGGGAATGGTGTTCCAGCAGTTCAATCTGTTCCCGCACATGTCGGTTCTCGACAATCTGACATGCGGACCGGTCAATGTCAAGAAAGAAGATAAGGCTGCAGCCGAAGAAAAAGCTATGAAGCTCCTCGCAAGAGTCGGTCTGGCCGAGAAAGCAGACCAGTTTCCGAGGAATCTTTCCGGCGGACAGCAGCAGAGAGTCGCGATCGCAAGAGCGCTGGCCATGGACCCTGAAGTCATGCTCTTCGACGAACCGACAAGTGCTCTCGACCCTGAGATGGTAGGGGAGGTACTCGATGTAATGAAGAGTCTCGCCAAAGAGGGTATGACCATGGTGGTAGTCACTCATGAGATGGGATTCGCAAAAGAAGTGGCTGACAAGGTCATTTTCATGGACGGCGGATATATCGTAGAGCAGGGAACGCCTGAAGATGTGCTCAGCAATCCTCAGATGGACAGGACCAAGGATTTCCTGTCAAAAGTACTTGTCTGATAACAGTCAGACCTTTGAGAAAAACATATACCAATACAGACTCCCGGCCGGTCCGGCCGGGATTTTTTTGTCTGAAAGTACTGATTTTTGAGTGATGCAGGCGATTCTGATAATTCATTAATGTTCTTTAATGTTTGTAGTATTCGATTCCGGGTCTATGTATAATGTGTGATGTCAAGCAGACTTTACAAACTGGCCGAAGTGCATTTTTTCGGCCGGAACTCTGACAGCAGAGAGAAAGCTTTCAAATGATAGTATTCAATAATGTAACAAAGAAATACGGAGACAACGTGGGACTTATTGACGCAACTGTTCATATCAACAGGGGCGATTTTGTATTTCTGGTAGGTCCCAGCGGCGCAGGCAAGACCACTTTTATCAGGCTCATCCTCAAGGAAATAGAACCTGACAAAGGCAAGATCATACTTGCAGGCAAAGACATCACTCACATCGGAAGGAGAGAGATCCCGGCTATCAGACAGAAGGTCGGAATGGTCTTCCAGGATTTCAGGCTTCTTGAAAAGAAGACTGTCTATGAGAATGTCGCATTCGGTATGGAGGTCCTGCACAAGAGCAAGAGAGAGATCAGAGAAAGAGTACCTTATGTGCTCGATCTGGTTGGAGTCAAAGACAAAGCAAAACGCTATCCATCCGAACTTTCTGCCGGTGAACAGCAGAGAGTAGGTATCGCAAGAGCTCTGGTCAACAAGCCAAGAGTACTGATCTGCGATGAGCCGACCGGAAATCTTGACCCTATCACTGCTATGGAGATCATGGAGCTCCTTGAGCAGATCAATATCAGAGGCACAACCGTTCTGATGGTAACACACGCAAGAGATATCGTTAACAAGATGAACAAGAGGGTAGTTGCTATCGAACACGGCAGGATCGTCCGTGACGAAGAGGGCAGCTACGGCTTCAGGAAAAAAGGAGACGCAGGCTACGATCCTGAACTCGAAAACAGACCTGCGACGGTTTCAGATCTTGCGCCAGGACTGGCTGCTTTCGCCGGAGCAAAGGCTGAAGAGACTGCAGAACGTATGCGTACTATCTATCTTGATCCGGATACAGAGGATACCCTGGTCCACAAGACTCTGACCTCTGTTTCGGAAGATCCTCTCGGAGAAGATATGATCAGCGCTTATCTTGACGGAGGGGAGGACGTATATGAGTAGATTCGGATATAACATCAAACAGTCCTTCTCCCAGATGAACCGCAATAAGGGTATGTATTTTACATCCACTATGGCGATCACTGCCATGATGCTGATACTCGGGCTGTTCTTTGTTGCTTTTATCAATATCAGTCTTTTCACTGCAACGATCGAAAAAGACTACAATGTGATCCAGATTTATCTTTCAGAGGGTAATTCACAGAAGGACACACAGGCTGTGGGCGCAGAGCTCGAGTCAATGAATGGTGTCGATCACGTTACATATGTCACTAAGGATGAGGCTCTCGAAACGCTGAGAGCGAGATGGGGAGAAAACGGCTACCTGCTGGATAATCTGCCGGAAAACCCTCTTCCTGACTCATACAACGTATATGTGGGAGACAAGGACGCGGCTAACGCTGTAGCGGCAGCAGCTCCCGAGATGAAGGGTGTAGACGATGTCGTCTACTACAGAGACACAATCGAAAAACTCGCCAAGGTTTCAAAGTTCGTAGAGATCGGATCAGTTATAACCATGGCATTCCTCGTAATCGTCTCTATCATAATAGTTTCCAATACCATAAAGCTGACCGTCTTCAACAGAGAGAAGGAAATCAGCATCATGAAGTATCTCGGAGCTACAGACTGGTTTGTCAGAGCGCCTTTCATATGGGGCGGCATCATCGTAGGAGTGTTTTCCTCACTGCTTGCAACAATTCTGACATACCTGATCTATCAGAATGTTGTCAAGCTCATAGGCGAAGATCTTTCGAGGATCCTTTCTACGGATATGGTCTCGGCAAGCTACCTGAGCAATAATCTCATGATCATATTCCTGTGTATCGGCATCAGTGTCGGAACATGCGGAAGTATCATATCGATCAGACGATTCCTCGACAGATAAAGAATACAGGAAAAACAATAATTATATGACAGGAAAAAACACTGCAAAAAGAATACTGATCGTTCTCCTGCTTACAGCCGCTCTGTGCATGGGATCATGGTATGGCTCATACAGAAGCATCATGCCTGATTCGTATGCTGTCACAGAAGAGGAAAAAGAACAGGCCCAGAAGGCTGCGGATGAAGCAAAAGCTGCAGCTGACGCCAAAAAGGAAGAAGCCAAGGAAGCCGGCAAAAAGGCAGCAGAAGCTACTGCAAATTTCGAAGATGCAGAAAAGAAGCTTGATTCCCTGGCAGGCGAGGTGGAGCAGACCAAGGCTGATATACAGGCTACTGAAACCAAGATCGAAGAAACCAGAATCAAGATGGAGAAGAAGGAAGATGAGATCGAAGCGCAGAACAACGCTCTCAACAACCGGCTTACCGCAATGTACAAGTCCGGAACTGCAGGCATGATAGACGTTGTGCTCAGTTCAGAGAGTGTTGAAGATCTTCTTTCCAATGTCGGAATGGTTCATGAGATACTTGAAAGTGACCAGGAATTGCTCAAATCGCTCCAGAAAGACTATCAGGAGCTCAAGGAAATGAAGAAGGAGCTCGAGGATCAGCAGGCTTATCTCGAACAGCGCACGATCGACCTTGAAGCAGCCCAGTCCGAGACAGAGGCTCTCAAAGAGAAATTCCAGGATGAGGCTGATAAATACAAGGCGATGGAAGACGAGCTCGAAGCACAGGGTGAGGAGCTCGCAGCTGAAGCTTTCCTGAAACAGGCAGAGGCAGAAGCCATGATCGTTGAATCAGGCGGAACAGTGGAATACACGCCTGGGGAATACGCATGGCCGACACAGTCTAACTGGTTCATAACCTCCAATTACGGATGGAGAATATGTCCGTTCCACGGCAGAGAATTCCATAACGGAGTCGACTTAGTCCTGACAAGCGGTACATTCGGATCGCCTGTGTATGCAATCGCAGACGGTGTTGTAACAAGGGCATCCTGGTACGGAGGATACGGAAACTGCGTACAGATCGCTCTCGGAGGCGGCTACAGCGTATTGTACGGACATCTCAGCGGTTACAACTGCAGTGCGGACCAGTATGTCAAGAAAGGCCAGGTAGTTGGATATATAGGCAGTACGGGGAACTCGACCGGACCGCATCTCCACTTCACAGTTTTCAAGGATGGAGAAATGACGAATCCTCTCGGACTGTACTGACAGAAGTTCTGATCAGAACAGATATGTTTTTAGAAAAAATACTGCATAATCTTCGATATTTCGGAGATTATGTAGTATTATTTTATTCGAAATGTTATAAAGGGGGCCTAGCGGATGCAGGAACAAAATTCAGGGGCCGGGCAGCAGATACCGGAGATAATCCTTGACATCATAAAGGCCAGAGGGATCACAGAGCAGGATCGCGAAGAATTCTTCTCGCTCAGACCGAAACTTGCCTATGATCCTTTTCAGCTTGCTAATATGCGCGAGGGCGCAGAGCTTCTGCTGCGGGCAGTTGACGAGGGGCGCAGGATCGTTATATACGGCGACTATGATGTTGACGGAATCACCTCAACGTCTCTAATGATGAAGGTGATAGGAACCCTTACCGATAATGTCACATATTACATTCCTTCGAGACTTGATGAAGGATACGGACTTCACAAGGAATCTATCGACCGTATCGCCGAGGACGGAGGAGAACTGATAGTAACTGTAGACTGCGGATCTGTTTCTCATGATGAGACAGCATATGCGCATTCTCTTGGCATACAGACACTTGTCACTGATCACCACAATGTTTCCGATACCAGAGCGGAAGGGCTGGTCATCAACCCGAAGCTTCCTGAGGACAACTACCCGTTCAAAGGATTAGCAGGCGTAGGCGTAGCCTACAAGCTTGCGCTGGCTGTTTCCAGACTGAGAGAGATCCCGAAACCTGTCATGGCAGAGATCCTTGAACTTGTCACGATCGGCACGATAGCAGATATCATGCCGATGCTTGATGAAAACAGGACAATCGTCAAGTGCGGACTCAGATCGATCCATCTCGGATGCAGAAACAAAGGCCTCAGAAGACTCATTGACAAATCAGGACTTGACTATCACACTCTGCGCTCGAGCGATATCTCCTATGGGATAGCGCCTAAGATCAACGCTTCAGGCAGACTCGGTGACGCCTCCATAGGAGTCAGGCTTTTTCTTGCCGAAACCGAAGAAGAACTGGACGAGTGCTGCAGGATACTCATAGATGCCAACCAGGAGAGACGCCGCCTTCAGGATGATGCATACAACAGGGGTGTTGAGATGGTTGATGAAGAACTGAAGAAAGGTGACTTCATAACCGTCGAAATCAATGACTCACACGAAGGGGTGCTCGGTATCGTAGCCGGAAAACTCAGAGAAAAGATCAACAGGCCGGTTGTTGTCATATCTAGAAACAAGGATATATATAAAGGCACAGGCAGATCGATCCCTGCTGTCGATCTGTTCAGCATGCTTGACAAATACCGCAGTGAATTCATAAGCTTCGGCGGACACAGTGCTGCGTGCGGTTTTACTATTTCCGCAGACAAGGCGGATGCGCTTCGCGAAAACCTCAATGCTGATATCGCCCGGATGCTTAAACAGGATGAGAATCTTTTCGATACTGACTACGGATTTGATGCAGAAGTAGATACAAGTGATGTGACACTTGATCTTGCAGAGGCAGTCACTTTGCTGGAACCTTGCGGAAAGGACAATGAAGTCCCGGTTTTCGCTATCAGGGATGTTGAGGTCTCAGGATGGAGATTCCTGAGAAATGAAAACAAGATGGCGAAATTCATGATATCCTCCGGAAACGGTCCGGGTGTGGAGTGCCTGCTTTTCCATGACGCAGGCGATGTGTATGACAGCATAAGCAGTGACGGAAGAGCAGATATCCTGGGTACTGCAGAGATCAATACATGGAGAGACGATAGACGGGTACAGATAATAGCAAGACATGTTCTGAAAGCGGGAACTATCAGATGACAGAAGAAAATACAGAACCTAAAAACGAAATCACAGCAGAAGACAATAAGAATGAAGAGAAGAAAACACACAGGATCCGTTATTTTGCAGCGTTCCTGTCAGGATTTGCTGTGTGTCTGGCAGTCCTCTTCGTGCTGACATTCGGTCTGGACATGGGACGGATCCTGTCAAAGGCTGACTGGGAGTACTACAATGATCTGGAAGATCGATACGGAAAATACGCGATCATCATGGACATGATAGGAGATGATCCTTTGTCGGAAAAGGTTCCGGAAGACATAAGCGATGATGTTCTCAAGGAGATCGTGGATTCGACGGGAGACCCTTACGGAGAGTATTTCACAGCCAAAGAATACGAAGAATTCGAGAAAACATACAAAGGCGGTTATGTAGGAGTAGGTATCGGGATCGCTGATGAGAACGGCGATCTGGTCATAAAGACCGTGTATGAAACAGGGCCTGCGTACAAAGCCGGTCTGGAGTCAGGAGATATCATTCTGAGGGTCGACGGAGTTGCTCCGGAAAGTCTGGATGACGCTGTCGCGAAGATGACTGGTGAAGCAGGGACTAAAGTAACTGTAACTGTCAGCAGGAACGGGAAAGAACTTGACTTTACTATGAAGAGAGCTGAGATAGATCTGGAATCTGTTGGCTATACAGTGACGGAAGAGGATCCGAAGACCGGTTATATAAGGATCGCGCTGTTCAGAGAAGGAACTGACAAGGAATTCAAAAAGGCTGTCAAGGAACTGAAGAAAAAAGGCTGCGAGAAATTCATCCTTGATCTCAGAGATAACGGGGGAGGTCTGACCGACGTCAGTGTTGAGATCGCTGACTATCTGCTCCCTTCCTGCAAGATCATGACGGATGTAAACAAAAGCGGATCGGAAACCGTTTATAATTCCAAGGAGAGCTCCGCGGATCTCAGGCTTGCCGTGCTCGTCAACGAGAATACGGCCAGCGCCTCGGAGATCCTGACAGCTGCTCTCAAAGAAAACAATGCAGCAGTTATCATAGGACGCAAGACATTCGGAAAAGGTGTCACACAGGAGTCCAGATCTTTCATTGACGGTTCTGCGATCAAGCTGACTGTCAGCGAATATCTCACACCTAAGGGGAATCACGTTCAGGGCAAGGGAATAGAGCCTGACATAGAAGCAGATGACGATGTCATCTTTGAGAAGGCTTTTGAAGCTCTGAACAAATAGCGCCGTATGCAGATCTACTTCACACACAGTTACAACAATGAAAAGGATGAAAGCCACCTGCATCTGACAGAAGCAGCTGCTCTGCACCTTGCTTATGGCTCAGAATTCAGCAGTCCGGTATCCCTTGATGAGTACAGCGGCAGTGCTGATCCGGAATACAGATGCATGGCAGAGGATCTCGTCCGCACGATGGTAAGAGGAGCGCAGGGTAAACCTTATATTCCCGGCTTTGCATGCTTTTCGATATCTCACAGCTGCGGAAGCTGGGCGGTGCTTTTTTCAGAGGAAGAGTGCGGTCTTGATATCCAGTATCCAAGAAAAGCTGACTATGACGGAATCGCCCGGAGGTTTTATCATCCCCGGGATGCAGCATGTGTCAAGGAGCATCCGGAGTCCTTCTTCAGACTATGGACAAGAAGAGAAGCGCTTATTAAAGCCGCCGGCGTATCTGTGGCAGATACCGACCTGCCGGCAGTGCTTGACGACAGGGTATTCTACAGGAACAGAGAATTTCTGATCAGTGAAGTTTTGATCCCGGGAGCACCGGAGCTTTTCGCTTCAGCGTGTTTTGCCGGGAATGAAAGAGGATAACAGTATGGGAAGAAAAGACAGCACCGTGCCTCCTGAAGCATCGGCGCTGGAAACAGCGGCAAAATACCTGTCATCGCGTATGCGTACTGCGGCAGAACTGAGGGAGCATCTCCTCAGAAAAGGCTATTCTGCTGATGAGACAGAAGATGCAGTATCCGAGATGATCGGTTACAGGTATATCGATGATTACCAGTATGCCGTGCGTTATTATGAATACAACAGGGAAAAGCACCGCGGCTCGATGCGCGCTGCTAGAGAGCTCGCAGAAAAAGGCATAGATGCGGATACGATAAAGTACGCCCGCGAAGATTTCCTGTATTCCGGAAAGATCGACGAATACGCAGATGCTCTTGAGATAGCGCTCAAAGAGATCTCGTCAGAGATTTCCTGCGGACTTTTCGAGCAGGGCAGTGAAGCATATAAGGAAAACAGTTTTACTCTGGACGACAGACTTTCTGCAAAGATAGCCAGGAAGCTTGATGCAAAAGGCTTTGAGAGAGGAGATATTTTCAGGGTACTGGATGAACTCAGGCGGAGATATGATTAACGAGAGACATTCAAGAACGATCAAACTGATAGGGCAGGACGGTCTGAACAGGCTCAGAAATGCAAGTGTAATAGTCATCGGTAACGGCGGTGTCGGTTCCTATGCTGCTGAGGCATGTGCCAGAGCCGGGATCGGCCATCTGACTTTCATGGATGGAGATGTGGTCGCCGAGAGCAACCTCAACAGGCAGCTCATCGCTCTGCATTCCACGATGGGAAGAAATAAAGCTGAAGTTATGGCAGAGCGCGCGAAGGATATATCTCCGGATGCTGAGATAACGGCACTGGCAAGGTTCTACACAAAGGATGATGAACTCGATCTGACCAGGTATGACTGGATCATAGATGCCATAGATGATGTAGATGCCAAGACAGAGCTCATATGCAAAGCGAAGGAGCTTGGAGTCAATATCATCTCTGCAATGGGTGCTGCAGGCAAGTTCGGTACTGATTTCAAAGTGGCGGATATCTCAAAGACCAGCGTCTGTCCGCTCGCGAGGGTGATGAGGAGAAGGCTCAGAGACAGGGGCATAGATCATCTGCCGGTCGTTTATTCAGAAGAAAAGCCGGTGCCGAGAGACGGTGATCTTGGTACACTGAGCTATGTGCCGGGATCTGCGGGACTGACACTTGCCGGATATGTGATAAGACAGATCTCAGGCACGGAAGCGAATGATAAATGATACACAGGGCAGGGAAACATGAGAATTTTTGCTATATCGGATATTCATCTTTCAAATGGTGAGAATATCGATAAACCGATGGATGTATTCGGAGAAGGCTGGGAGAATCATACAGGGCGTCTCAGATCGTCCTGGGAGGAACTTATCACTTCAGATGATATCATCCTGATTCCCGGAGACATTTCCTGGGGGCTCAAAATCGAAGAGGCGCTTGCAGACTTCGAGTGGCTGCATTCATTGCCCGGGACCAAGATCATCTCGAAAGGCAATCACGATCTGTGGTGGGGCAGGATCAACTACCTCAACTCTCTGTATGATGACATCATCTTCCTGCAGAATGACTGCTATCAGCCTGAGGGATCGGATATAGTCATTACAGCATCAAGAGGATGGCCTTATCCCGGCTCAGACGAATATACAGAGCACGATGAGAAGATCTACTCAAGAGAGCTCCAGCGACTGAAGCTCGGTCTTGAAGCAGCGAGGAAAAAAGCTCCATCTGACAGAATCATAGTCTGTCTTCATTATCCGCCGAGCGGTCCGGATGGCAGAGAGACAGGATTCACTCAACTGCTTGAAGAGTACGGTGTGTGGAAATGCATATACGGCCATCTGCATGGACATACAGCATTCGGGAAAGGGATAAAAGGAGATGTCAGAGGCATCAGATATCAGCTGGTATCGCTGGATTATCTGGGGGCAAAGCCTAAACTCATATACGACAAGGAGATAGATGGATGAAATACGCATTTTTGGTCAATCCTGCTTCAGGTCAGGGCAAGCATGATAAAGGTATAGTCGCAGAGGTCGAAGATCTGATAAAGGGGAATCCCAACAGAGACATCAAACTGTACTATACAAGGGCCGAAAAAGATGCTACTTATCTGGCCGGTCTGCTTGCGGAAGAGTCCTCAATGAAGAATGAGGAAATCGTGATTTTCGCGTGCGGCGGAGACGGTACCGTGCAGGAGGTCGCTAACGGCATATACGGTCATGAAAACGCCATACTGGGAGTGATCCCTGTGGGAAGCGGTAACGATTTTGTAAGACAGCTTGGAAAAAACCGGGACAGCGGCACAAAATACAGAAAGCTGATTGAGCAGTTCGACGGCATGGTAACCAGGATGGACCTGATCAGGATATCCTGGATCGAAAATGGTGAAGAGCAGTCACGGCTGATCACTAACGGGATCAATATAGGTTTTGACGGAAATACTGCCATACTTGCTCATGACCTCAAGAAGCTCCCTCTGGTGTCCGGAACCGGATCGTATATCATGGCTGTAGCAGTAAATCTTGCTGCCAAGAAGGGGCAGAAGCTCAGGATCACCGCTGACGGGAAGAACTTCCATACCGGAAAACTCCTCCTGGCTACGGCCGCCAATGGCGGTTTCTGCGGAGGCGGAGTACAGAGCTGCCCAAATGCAGATCTGTATGACGGGCTGATCGAACTGATGGCAATCAAGGATCTGCCGAGAAGGAGGTTCGTAGCTCTGTTCCCTAAGTATTTATCAGGCAAACTGTTCAGTATCAGGGGAGTTGAGGATATTGTGTCATATACACAGGCTAAGAATATCCTGATCGAGCCTATGCTCGGACCGAAGATGAAATTCGTTGGTGACGGTGAGATCTTTGAGACCGGACCGATCCGTATCGATATAGTACCTAAAGCTATTAAGGTATTGGTACTGTAGAGGTCCCGGAGCATGCCGGGAAAGTACCTATTATTAGATCAGAATGCAAAACAACAGATATTTTAATTCCTTAATAAGAGTGATCCTTGCGATGCTGCTCATCTTTGTCATGGCTGCGTCCTGTGCTTTTGCTCAGGGAGAAGAGCCAGTCAAATGCAAGAGCGGGACGCTTGTTGCTCCTATAGGAGATCTTCAGGCAGAGGCACCCGATATTGAAGCAGAAGCAGCAGCTATGTATTCGCTGGATCTGCAGCAGTTCGTGTATGAAAAGAATGCGGACAAGAGGGTTGAACCATACAGCACCACCAAGCTTCTGACATGCTGGCTCGCGCTTGAGAATCTGGATCCGGATCAGACTGTCACTGCATCCGAAGCAGCGACTCAGGCTTATGAGAACGGCACGACCATATGGCTGAAACCCGGAGAAGTCATGACTGTGCGCGATCTTGTGTACGGGGCTATGCTGGAATCCGGCAATGATGCGGCATATGCTCTGGGTGAAGCAGTATCAGGAAGCGAGTCGGGCTTTGCTGACCTGATGAACGAAACGGTCAAAGAGTGGGGCTGCGAAGATACGCATTTTGTCAATGCCAATGGCTGGAAAGACGAAAACCACTATACCACCGCGCACGATTTTGCGGTGATAACGGCAAAGTGTCTTGAGAATAAAGAACTTCGTGAGATTTCTGTAACAGAAAGCTATACGATTCCTGAGACCAATATGTCTCCGGCGAGAGACCTCAGCAATTTCCTCCTGGAGGTCACTGAGAGCCCTAAAGGTCTGACGGGCGGGAAGACCGGGACCTGGAGCGAAGATGACTGCGGCGTCGTGGTCTCATACAGCAGGAAGGGGCTTAAATCTGCGATCGTTCTCCTTAAAGATACCAAGGAAGGGCGCACCAAAGACACAGCGGCGCTTATGAAATTTTCGCACGATGTCACGCCGGGATTTGCGGTTCCTGCAGAGGGAAGCACTGTAGAGAGTGCCAGAGTAAGACACGGGAGCAAGACCAGAACGGAACTTGCTGCTGACAAGGTCACGCTCGCTTACCCGAAGGATAACAACGCAGACGAGATCACTACTGAAGCAGTATATGACAGACTTGAGGCACCGCTCAAAAAGGGAGATGTCGTCGGAGAGTTTCATATATATGCGGATGACAGACTGATCGGAAAGCAGAATCTTATTGCGACCGAAGATATCGAAACAGGATGGCTGCCGTCATACCTGTATATATCCAACAGGACTACAGCTATTGTTCTCGGAGTCATCGGGGCTCTTGTTCTCCTGATACTTCTTCTGCGGATCTACAACAAAAGCCGGAGCAGAAAGAGACGAAGACTCCGAGCAATGCAGGCAGCTGAAGCTGCCGGGAGATCGTCAGCAGCATCCGTGAGCACACCTTCAGGAGACAGAAGACAAACCAGAACTTCTGACAGCAGGAAGTCCAAAAAGGAGACGAGAAAGAGGCTCAGAGAAAAATACAGGGGTAAACACTGAGTCTCTGCCTCACTTTTCAGATGGATACATGGGCAAGATTATTTCGTGGAGGGACTTATGAATGAAATAAAAGAGAAACTGCTCAGACCATGCCGTGTCATAACAGACAATATCATTATCGCTATCTTTTTTTCGCTTCTTCTTATGACTGCAGGGGTAATGCTTTCCGGGCCTCTGATCAGGTTCACCGGGATCAAGAACTGGGCTGCAGACTATTTTCAGAGTGACAATCTCACATCGTTTTTCATAGATTATCTTGAGTTCATAGGACTCTGGATCGCGATCCTTCTGGCGGCGATCATTCCTAAGAAAAACAGGCCAATGCTCAGAAGCTTTCTGCCTAACAGGCGCGGAAACAATCTGAAAGGAATCATTGCCGGAATCGTGCTCGGTTTCGGTGCAAATGGTTTCTGTGTTCTGATGTCAGTGCTGAAGGGGGATATCAAACTGTCATATTCGGGCATTGACCCTGGCATCTTACTTCTGTTCATAGTGGTGGTTTTTATTCAGTCAGGTGCTGAGGAGCTGGTCGACAGATTCTATCTGTATCAGAAACTCAGAAGAAGATATCGAAGCCCGCTTATTGCAATCATCGTCAATTCTGCGGTCTTCATGGCGCTCCATATACTAAACCCGGGATTCACAGCAATCGCGGGAAGCCAGATATTTCTTGTCGGTATAATATTCTCACTGTTTGTATACTACTATGACAGCCTGTGGGCAGCGATGTGGTTCCATGCAGCATGGAATTATACGCAGAATATCATTTTCGGACTTCCTAACAGCGGGATCGTATCTGAATACTCGATCTTCAGGCTTGAGGCAGCTTCCGCAACCAGCGGACTGTTCTATGATGTGAAATTCGGAGTTGAAGGGAGCATAGGTGCGAGTCTGGTACTTATCATCCTTATTATAGTATTAGTCCTGATAAACCGTTATAATCCTGAATGCCATGACTGCTGGGCTGAAGCGGAAGCAGCAGCCTCGGCAAAAGCAGCTTTTTCCGCAAAGGAAGAAACTGCTGAGAGCATAACAGATACGCCTGCATACAAAGATTCAGATTACAGACCGAAGCACTGAAATCACGATGCCTCTTGAACTGTCCTTTTCATATGTGGTAGAATGACTATCGCTGTGGAGAGGTACCCAAGTGGCTGAAGGGTCTGGCTTCGAATACCAGTAGGTCGGTAGTACCGGCGCGGGGGTTCAAATCCCCC
>ONHU01000115.1 GCA_900317675.1 uncultured Eubacteriales bacterium | reverse complement strand
CTTTCACAGAGCTCATAGAGCCCCAGATAATAGCGGTGAGGAACCTCGCCCTGTCTCTCAGCAGGCATGGAGTGAGAGTACACATCTGATAGCGGTCTGTTGAAGTCCCATTTGATGTAGCTTATATTATTGTTTTCAAGCAAGCCTGAAATCGCGTCAAAAAGATATTCCCTTACATCTTCACGTGACAGATCCAGCACAAGCTGGTTTCTGGCCATCATCGGCGCGCGTCCCGGAGCGGTAAGAGCCCAGTCCGGATGAGCCCGGTACAGATCCGAGTCTTCGCTCACCATTTCAGGCTCGATCCAAAGTCCGAATTTGAGACCCATAGCATTGATCTTTCCGATCAGTCTGCCAAGGCCTCCCGGAAGCTTGTTTTTATCAGGTGTCCAGTCTCCCAGACCTGCTTTATCGTCATTTCTGTTTTTGAACCAGCCGTCATCGAGCACGAAGAGATCCATGCCGAGATCCTTTGCTTTTGCGGCTATGTCGAGAAGCTTATCCTCGGTAAAGTCAAAATACGTCGCTTCCCAGTTGTTGATAAGGATCGGGCGGCGCGCAAGTCTGTGCTCTCCTCTTACGACATTGTTCTGTATCGTGCGGTGATAATTATACGACATTGCCGACAGTCCCTCGGCGTAAGTGAGTATCACCTCCGGGGTATGGAACGAGGTTCCAGGCATAAGCTCCCAGCGGAACCTCTCGTCGTTAAGTCCCATGACAGCTCTGACAGAATCAAACTGATCCAGTTCTACTTCTGTCTTGTGATTTCCGGAGTACATCATCATCATTCCGTAGCATGCTCCGCTGTCTTCTGTTGCTTTCCTGTCGCAGAGGACGACAAAAGGATTGTGCTGATGGCTCGACATGCCGCGCCCTGACGAGATCGTGTGGATCCCATGGAAAAGCGGGACACGCTCAGGCTGGCGCTCCATGCAGTGACGCCCGTGGAAATGTATCATATCCCACTTTCCGAAAGGCAGCTCCAGGCATACAGAGGATGCCTTGCGAAGCCAGACCGTTTCTTCTCCTGCATTGATGATCTCTGCTGTGCGAGTGATGACGTCAAGTTCTTCAAACACACCGTAATACAGCTTTACTCTTATATTCGAAGCGGTATCAGCCAGAATCACTGTCAGAGTCTGGACCTTTCCGCCGTTTTCATATACATACGGCAGCCCGGGGATCGTGTATTTGCCCTCTGCGATCTCATGGCTTACATATCTGTACTCCGCGCAGCGGCTTCCGTCAGAATATGACGCTGTGATCGTGTTGATACGGAAATCGCCGACCCCGTAAGAAGTGTACTCCTGAGGCATAGAGTCCAGAGAATACGCGCGGTTGTCACGCATATCGTAAGGATTTCCTGAAAACCCCCGGTCGTAGATACGGAACGGATAGGTCATATCATTCTGTCCCAGCTTCCTTCCGTAATACAGGTGCTTGAGATACCCCGTCTCATCTATTTTCATCTGATAAGCTGTGTTTTCTGTCTCCAGTATCAGCTGTCTTGTCTTTTCATTGTAGCTTATGCTCATATGATCTCCCTGTGATTCATAAGTAATACGGCCGCCCCGGTGAAGAGATTTCCTGCCGCATAGTGTACCAAGAAAATATTACCAAAATAAGAGCAGGGCTTCCACCATAAGTGGCCGCCCTGCTGTTAAAATTTAATATTCTGAGGATTACTCTGTCCAGAGGAGGCTGAGTTCTGTCTCCTTGTCGAAGAGCTGGAGCTTGCTAAGGTCAAGCGCCATGGTTCCTGTCATGCCGACATAGAGGTCAACATCGGAAGCGACTCTTGCTGTGCACTGTTTTCCTGCGAGTGTGAAGTACAGATAAGCCTCTGCTCCGAGGAGCTCACGTACTTCGATAGGAGCAGTGATTGTGCAGAACTGGTCTTCCTTGCCTCTTCCGTCGAGGAGATGCTCAGGTCTGATACCTGCAACAATAGTCTTGCCCTCATAATCCTTGACTGCAGCTGCCTTGTCAGCAGGAAGCTTGATCTTGAAGCCTGCGATATCAAGGAATGTGTCAGCACCCTTCTTCTCAACAACAGCGTCGAGGAAGTTCATCTGAGGTGATCCAATGAAGCCTGCTACGAAGAGATTGCAAGGCTTGTTGTAGAGATGCTCAGGCGAGTTGATCTGCTGAACGATACCGTCCTTCATAACAACGATCCTTGTACCGAGTGTCATAGCCTCAGTCTGGTCGTGTGTTACGTAGATGATGGTTGTGCCCAGTCTCTCGTGGAGCTTAGCGATCTCAGTTCTCATCTGAACTCTCAGCTTAGCATCGAGGTTTGACAGAGGCTCGTCCATGAGGAATACCTTAGGCTGTCTTACGATAGCACGGCCCATAGCTACACGCTGTCTCTGGCCGCCGGAAAGAGCCTTAGGTTTTCTGTCGAGCAGCTTCTCGAGGTCGAGGATCTTAGCTACTTCGTCAACCTTCTTGTCGATCTCTTCCTTAGGAACATTTCTGAGCTTGAGAGCGAATCCCATGTTGTCTCTTACTGTCATGTGAGGATAGAGAGCGTAGCTCTGGAATACCATCGCGATGTCTCTGTCCTTAGGCTCAACGTCGTTCATAAGAACGCCGTCGATCTTGAATTCTCCGGAGGAGATATCTTCAAGACCTGCGATCATACGCAGAGTTGTGGACTTTCCGCAGCCGGAAGGTCCAACGAAGATAATGAATTCTTTATCTTCTACTTCGAGGTTAAAATCGTGAACAGCATGGAAGCCATTCTCGTAAACCTTCTCAATATGTTTCAATGATAAACTTGCCATGTTTTATTCTCCTTTATTCCAATATACATGTCTGATCGGTCAGATTTGCCGATAACTATTCTTCTGATTCAAGGTCCTCGAAAACCCTGTTGTAAAGCATCGTGCACAGATATCCCGGAAGCGTAAGCCCGAAGATCAGAAAGAACAGCGATGCCGCTTTGTAGAGAAACACGAGTATCATGATCCATATCAGCCAGATGACTGCCATCCCCGCCGTCCTTGGCAGGTAAGTCACCGCCAGCCTGGCAGCGTTCAGGATCGTCTGACCCACCGTATTCTCGTATCTTGACTGCAGGGCGAACATGTAGACGCTTGTCACGAAGATCATCACAGCGATCACCGTGATGACGATCATCATCAGCGTCGCCGTTCTGGACTCTGAACCGTGCAGCGCCATCATGTCTACCACCGTGATCGCGGCGGCAGCAAGAACCAGCAATCCTTCAGGGATGCCCTGTCTGAAATTCTCCCTGAATGACTTTCTGAACATCCTTATAACATATGATTCATCCTCTCTGTACAGATGCAGAAGCACGTAGTTCATAGCTGTAAGCGCCCCGCCGGCTGTTATCAGCGGCAGCGAATACAGGATGGTGATCACATTCAGTATCACCAGATCCACAAGCCTCGCCAGGAATCTCATTACCGGATTTTCAGAATTAAAGAATTTTTCCATTAGCTATCAATATATGTGGATGCAGGAGAAAGGCGGCTGGTACTCTGACGAGATCAGTCTTCATTTTGAAAAGTATACAGAAGCGGTCGTGGGTGCTCTTTCAGACAAGGTCTCTGACTGGATGACCTTCAACGAGGGGACTTCTTTCCTGGGTGAGGGCTACCTGCACGGAACGCATCCGCCATATGAAAAAGCAGAAGCCGGTTCAGAGGATGAAGCCCGGAGGATCATCCGTCTTTCAAGGAACCTGCTCCTGTGTCACGGGAGAGCCGCCTCTGTCATACGCAGCAAAGCCATACTTCCGCCTAAGGTCGGTATAGCAACAGACAGCACTCTGTATATGCCTGATTCAGATAGTGAGGAAGATATCCGTTCGGCAAAAGACCGGACATTCGCAGGCACGGTCGATCATTACCTGCTGAACTGGTGGCTGGATCCAATCATGAACGGGACCGCCCACCCGCGGCTTGAAGAAGCTCTTGGCGAAGGCGAGATGGATATCATTCATCAGCCGCTTGACTTCATAGGCTGGAACTGTTATCTTGCCCAGAATTTCAACGAAGGGCCTGACGGTATCCCGCTCACGCCTTGTCAGGGGATCCCGAGGACAAGCATGGGCTGGCCAGTCACACCGGACGCGCTGTATTGGGGCGTAAAATTC
>ONHU01000011.1 GCA_900317675.1 uncultured Eubacteriales bacterium | reverse complement strand
CTCGCCCGGAAAGGAGGCTTTGATCGCATCGATCGCCGAACGGCGCTCGCTGTCGTCCATCTGCCATGGGAGCTCGCTGACTGATTTGCTGTGAAAGCTTTCATACATGCTTATGATCTCGGAAACAGGAATTGTGCGTATGATCTCTTCATAAGGAAGTCCTGTCTGCGACTGCAGGTCTGCAAGCGCGCTTCCGGCATGGAACTCCCTGCTCAGCGCAGCCGTATGACGCGGAGTGACTCTCTCAAAGGAGATCCCGCATCTTGTAAGAACTTCATAGGAAAGTTCTATCCCGGAGCGGCCTGTGATGGTCAGGATATCTTTCCGCTCAAAATCGCCGGCCAGACCGGATGCGATAAACAGCTCAAAGAAGCCATCCGGATCCTGATGAAGACTATGGACAGCGTGGTCGAGCATCTTTCCGAGAGATACACATGCCATATCTGAAAGCAGATTCATTGCGCAATTGTTTCTCATCATCTATACCAGCCTCGGATCGTAATCTCTGATGTTTTCTTCCATGATCTCAGATATATACAGACCTCTGCGATCAGACCCGGCGGACCTGACGAGAGTTTTTTCCATACCTTCCAGAGCAAGCCGTTCGCGCGTGACCCTGAGAGGGTAGACGTCGCGGCTTTTTGCGATCTCATAGCCGTTGAATTGAACAGCAGACGGTCGAAAGCACGGTTGCTTTTGATAACGGTCTGCCTGCCGAGACCGCTCAGCCTGACCGAGTCGCGAAGCTGCTCATAAGACATTTCGCCATTGAGAAAGCTCTGAGCGAATGCAAAATGTATGTTGTCTGCCCGCCAGCCTGTGATGCAGTCGTAATTCTGATGGTCGACCGCAAAAGCCGTGCGAAGATAGTCTCTTGCCTGATAGGCGCGGGGAGTGAGGGTGTCGAATTCGCGGTAGCTGAGGAGGATGGCCAGCCAGTGCAGGATACAGTATTGCGGGGAGCCGAGATCGAGCATCCTCAGACCGGAATCATTGAGCTTGTATGTGTTGACAAAACCATCCCGGCTGCGGCCGATAGCCCATTCAGATGCGGCATCATGACTGTCAGTGCAATAAAAACCAATGCCGAAATCATTTCCGGCATTGCCGCCGCCAAAACCCGGCGTACGCACGATTCGGGATGATCCGTGATATAGAGTTCTGATCATATTTTTACTATACTCCTACAGGCGTATAATTTCAACGAAATTTGCCCGTGTCTATTTACTGACTTTTTTGGGGGTGATATACTACGTAATGGCTCGGAAACCGCATGTAACAACGCTTTCACTGAGCCGCCAGATTCAAAGCAGAAAATATCTTTTGAAAAGGGTAAAAAGATTATAAAAGGAGACCAATAATGAGAGTAGTAATTCAGGACGATTACAACAAAATGTGCAAGTGGGCAGCTGACTATATCGCTGCTAAGATCAAAGCTCACCAGGAAGGACCTGAGGCTGACAGACCGTTCGTTCTCGGACTTCCGACAGGAAGCTCCCCGATCGGAGTTTACAAGGAACTGATCGCCAAGAATAAGTCCGGCGAGCTTTCATTCAGCAATGTAGTTACATTCAACATGGACGAGTATCTCGGACTTCCTCATGAGCATGACCAGAGCTACTGGTACTTCATGCATGACAATTTCTTCGATCACCTCGTAGACATGAAGCCGGAGAACATCAACATCCTCAATGGTATGACTGATGATCCTGAAGGCGAGTGCGCACGCTATGAAGAAAAGATCGCAAGCTACGGCGGCATCGATCTGTTCATGGGCGGCATCGGTGTTGACGGACACCTGGCATTCAACGAGCCATTCACATCGCTGACTTCACGCACAGGACTCCGTGACCTGACAACAGATACAAGGATCGTCAACTCCAGATTCTTCGGAAATGATCCTGAAGCAGTTCCTGCGCAGGCTCTGTCCGTTGGTATCGGCACAGTCACAGATTCCAAGGAAGTACTCGTTCTTATCAGCGGCCACAACAAAGCAAGAGCTATGGCAGCAGTAGTTGAGGGCGGAGTATCCCAGAAGTGGACATGCTCAGCACTCCAGATGCACAACGGCGCGATCATCGCCTGCGATGAAGAAGCCTGCGGCGAGCTGACAGTAGATACATATAAGTATTTCCTCGACATCGAGAGAGATCAGAGACTTTAATCGGAGACGCACAACCGTCCCCGGCACCTGAATATTGAAGGAGAGAACTATGGGAAAGTATTTTGGAACTGATGGCTTCAGAGGCGAGGCCAACAAGAATCTTACTTTTGATCACGCTATCAAGATCGGCCGTTTCCTCGGCTGGTATTACGGCAAGAGACTCGACAAGAAGGCTAAGGTAGTCATCGGTAAGGATACAAGACGTTCAAGCTACATGTTCGAGTATGCTCTGTGCACAGGACTCATGGCCAGCGGCGCAGATGCTTATATCATGCATGTTACAACCACACCGTCGGTTTCATACATCGCAAGAGTCGATGATTTTGACTGCGGTATCATGATCAGCGCTTCTCACAATCCGTACTATGACAACGGCATCAAGATCGTCAACAACAACGGCGAGAAGATGGACGAGGAGACACTGCTCCGCATCGAAGCTTTCATCGATGGCGAAATGGAGCTTCCTATGGCTGAGAGAGATGAGATCGGCCGCACAGTTGACTACGTAAGCGGACGCAACCGTTATGTCGGATACCTCATTTCAATGTCCAAGTACAGCTTCAAGGATGTCAAGGTCGGACTCGATGTTGCGAACGGCGCTGCATGGATGCTGGCTAAGGGCGTATTTGACGCACTCGGAGCCAAGACTTTTGTCATCAATGATGAGCCGGATGGCTATAATATCAACACTAACTGCGGTTCGACACACATCGAGCACCTGCAGAAGTTCGTCGTAGACAACGGACTGGACATCGGTTTTGCATATGACGGAGACGCTGACAGATGTCTGTGCGTAGATGAGAAGGGCAACGTCATCACCGGAGACCACATCCTCTACATCTACGGCCTCTACATGAAGGAGAGAGGCAAGCTCCTCAACAACAAAGTCGTTACAACAGTAATGTCCAACTTCGGTCTCTATAAAGCGCTCGACAAGGTCGGCATCGATTATGACCAGACCAAGGTCGGCGATAAGTATGTATATGAGAATATGGTCCAGACCGGAAACCGTATCGGCGGAGAGCAGAGCGGACATATCATCTTCACCAAGTATGCTACAACAGGCGACGGTATCCTGACATCACTCAAGATGATGGAGGTCATGCTTGCCAGGAAGAAGCCTATGAGCGAGCTTGCTGCTCCTGTAGTCTTCTATCCTCAGGTACTCAAGAACATCCGAGTCAAGAGCAAAGCTGCCTGCATGAACGATCCTGACGTTCTGGCTGAAGATCAGAAGGTAAAAGAACTCCTCGGCGATACCGGCCGCACACTGCTGCGCGAGTCCGGCACTGAGCCTGTGATCCGTGTCATGGTCGAGGCTGACAAAGAAGAGACCTGCGAGAAATACGTAGATCAGATCATCGCCAAGATCAAGGAAAAAGGACACGTAGTCGACTGATAACTGAAAGGAAACAAAATGTATACTATCAAAGACCTGTATGATCTTGATCATACTCTTGCCAAGGAATACCTTGAGCAGTTCACATATCCGTGGGAAGCTCTCAAGGGCATCAAAGAATTCATACTGAAGCTCGGTCCGACACTGGATCCTGCAGAATATGAAGAAGTCAGTGAGAACGTATGGGTGCACAAAACAGCGAAGGTTTTCCCTTCGGCTTATCTTGGCTCACCATGCATCATCGGACCGAATACAGAAGTAAGACACTGTGCTTTTGTCAGAGGATCAGCTCTCGTAGGCGCAGACTGCGTAGTAGGAAACTCTGTCGAACTCAAGAACGTCATTCTTTTTGACCATGTCCAGACCCCTCACTACAACTACGTAGGAGATTCGATTCTCGGTTACTACAGCCACATGGGCGCCGGTTCGATCACTTCCAATGTCAAGTCCGACAAGAAGCTCGTTGTGGTCCACAACGGTACTGAAGATATCGAGACAGGCATCAAGAAGTTCGGAGCTATGCTCGGCGACCACGTTGAGGTTGGCTGCAACTCCGTATGCAACCCGGGAACAGTGATCGGAAGAAACAGCAACATCTATCCGACTTCATGCGTCAGAGGCGTAGTTCCTGAGAACAGCATCTACAAGAACAGCGGCGAAGTCATCGAGAAGAAATAGTTGCGGGCTGTTAATCAGCGGTGCTACAATTAATCGTAATTTTGTGCAGAGCAGGGCTGGGACTAATAACTGCTCCGTCAGACAGGAGGAAAAATCAATGAGCACAGAGAGAAAAGTAGGAACAGTATCACGCGGTATCAGATGTCCGATCTTCCGTGAGGGAGACGATCTCGGAAGCCAGGTAGTCACAAGCGTTCTCGAAGCAGCTGAGGCTGAAGGCTTTGAACTCAGAGACAGGGATGTCATCTGCATTACAGAATCCGTTGTCGCCAGATGCCAGGGCAATTACGCAAGCGTTGATGCGATCGCAGAAGATGTCAGAACAAAACTCGGCGGAGAAACTGTCGGAGTTATCTGGCCGATCCTTTCCAGAAACAGATTCGCTATATGCCTCAGAGGTATCGCAAAAGGCGCCAGGAAAATCGTTCTGATGCTCAGCTATCCTTCAGATGAGGTCGGCAATGCTCTCCTGACATTCGATCAGATCGATAATGCCGGCATCAATCCTTACAGCGATGTTCTCACGCTCGAGAAGTACAGAGAGCTTTTCGGCGAAAACAAGCACCAGTTCACAGGTGTCGACTATGTAAAATACTACGGTGACATCATCAGAGAAGCGGGCGCTGAGGCAGAGATCATCTTTGCCAACCATGCTGAGGAGATCCTCAATTACACCAATAATGTGATCACATGTGATATTCACACAAGAGCACGCACCAAGAGGATCCTCAGGACTAAGGGCGCTAATGTTTACGGCATGGACGAGATCCTGAATGCTCCTGTAAACGGAAGCGGATACAATGAGAATTACGGTCTGCTCGGTTCCAACAAGGCTACCGAAGAGACCATCAAGCTCTTCCCGAGAGACTGCCAGGGCCTCGTGGAAGGTATTCAGAAAGAAGTTGAAAATAAGACCGGAAAGCATGTAGAAGTCATGATCTACGGCGACGGAGCATTCAAAGATCCTGTAGGAAAGATCTGGGAGCTCGCAGACCCTGTAGTTTCACCGGCTTATACATCCGGACTTGAGGGAACACCGAATGAGCTCAAGCTCAAGTATCTTGCAGATAACGACTATTCGAACCTCTCCGGCGATGAGCTCAAGGAGGCAATCTCCAAGGCTATCATGGAAAAGGATTCAGACCTCGTCGGCAACATGGCATCTGAAGGTACTACACCTAGACGCCTCACAGACCTGATCGGCTCGCTCTGCGACCTGACATCAGGATCCGGCGATAAGGGTACACCGGTCGTACTCATCCAGGGTTACTTCGACAACTACACAACTTCTAAGTAATCAGGCTGACAGATATTTCCGAAGAAATCCGGAAATGATGATCACTCAAAGCCAGATAGCGCATCAAAAATCCCCCGGCACCGTCCGGGGGATTTGATATTTCGGGAACAGTTTCAAAGCGCTGCGCCCTGATGTGTATCGCGGGCGGCTAGCTCACTGTTGATCTTGTTGAGTATGGTGCGCTTGCGGTAGCTCCACTCAGGAGCGATGAGAAGACGGCGCGGTACGTCGCCGGTGAGGCGGTGGATCGTGATCTCAGGCGGGATGATCTCCAGACATCTGACGACAAGATCTGCGTATTCTTCTATGCTGCCGAAAGGCACGTAGTCAGGCATCATTTCACTGAGGCGTGAAGTCTTCACAACATTCATGAGATGGAGTTTGATGCCGAAGATCGGCTGAGAGCAGACATAACGGACTGAATCGAGCATCATCTCTTCCGTCTCGCCCGGAAGCCCGAGGATGAGATGAGTGACGACTCTGATGCCTCGGGAGAGGAGCTCTGAAACAGCGCGGTCATAGACTTCAAGATCATAACCGATCCCCATTGCGAGTGAGGTCTCCTCATGGATGGTCTGCAGTCCGAGCTCGACCCACATGTAATGACTGCGGCTGATCTCTTCGAGAAGATCGAGGACGTCTTCGCCCAGACAGTCAGGGCGGGTGGCTATGGCAATGCCTGAGATCCTCGGATCATCGAGGGCCTGATAGTAAAGCCTCCTGAGGATGCTTACAGGAGCGTAGGTGTTGGTGTGAGACTGAAAATAAGCGATATAAGCCGCATCAGGCCATTTATCGCTGAGCAGGCTGATCTGCTCGGAAATAGACGAGCTGATGGCAGAGGCGAGTGCTTCCGTGTCAGCGCTGAGATGAGCTGCCAGTTCTCCGGAGCCGTCGCCTGAACAGAACGCGCAGCCTCCGTATCCGCAGGTACCGTCTCTGTTAGGACACGTAAAACCGGCGTCAATACTGAGCTTGACTGTCCTGCGGCCGAAGGTTTTCCTCAGCTCATTTCCTATTGAATTGAATCTTATTCCGCCTTGCATTTATGGTTCTGCTTTTGAAAAGAGATATATGCTGAAATAATGTTAGATTTCGGACCGGCATATTGTTTGATACATATTTCGATTGTGGTATAATAACCCAGTGTGTATCCGAATAATTACCGGATCGTGAAAGGAGCGGTTTTGAAGGAAGAATGCAGCATCCCTGTTGTCAATACGGGCATCATTTACACAGGAAATCCCGGTGAAGCCGAGATCTTCAGTGTGGTCCCTGAACAGAGAAAGCCTTCCGTCCTTCTGCACGCATGCTGCGGCCCATGCTCGACATCGTGCGTCGAGAGGCTGGCTCCTGACTATAATGTGACCGTGTATTATTATAATCCAAATATCACAGACAGGGAAGAATACTATTTGAGACGGGACACACTGCTTCAGTTCATCAGGACCTTCAATGAAGAGCACAAGGATACGTTTTATATCAGCTATATCGAAGGCGAATATGATCCCGAGCGGTACATTGCAAAATGCGGACCGCTGGCAGATGAACCGGAAGGCGGAGCAAGGTGCGATGTGTGCTTTGCCATGAGGCTTGCGCAGACTGCGCGCAAAGCGGGCGAGATCGGGGCTGACTATTTTACGACTACGATGTCGGTAAGCCCGCACAAGAATTATGACAAGATCCGGACCCTTGGATTGTCTCTCGAGGAAGAGAGCAGCGCAAGGTTTCTGGATGTGGATTTCAAGAAAAAGAACGGATTCGGACGCAGCGTCGAAATGAGCAGAAAATACGGTCTGTACCGGCAGAATTTCTGCGGTTGCGAGTATGCCAGAGCTGCTATGAAGAAATAAATCAAGGGACGTAGAGCAACAGAGAAGGAGACAATTATGAGCAAGGTATTCATTCCAAAAGGCTATTATCCTATCCTCGGTCCTACTGAGACACAGAGGGCTATCAAGAGGGTCAAAGATCATTTCCAGAGAGAACTGGCGGACAAGCTGAATCTCGGCAGAGTGAGCGCGCCTCTTTTCGTCATCCCTGAATCAGGACTCAACGATAACCTCAACGGCTATGAGAGAAGAGTAGAGTTCACGATCAAAGACATGGATGAGCAGAATGTTGAAGTCGTTCAGTCTCTGGCAAAATGGAAGAGAATGGCTCTCGGCAGATACGGGGTAAAACCGGGACGCGGTCTCTATACCGACATGAATGCGATCAGAAGAGATGAAGAACTCGACAACATCCATTCGATCTATGTCGATCAGTGGGACTGGGAAAAGGTCATCACAGCCGATCAGAGGAATGATGAATATCTCGAGCAGACCGTAAGGATCATCTACAGATGTCTCAAGGATCTGGCCAACTACGTCGATGATCTGTATCCGGATATCAAGAATTCTCTTCCGGACAGGATCAAATTCATTGATGCGCAGCAGCTCGAGGACTGGTATCCTGACAAGACTTCCAAGGAAAGAGAGAGATACGCAGCTGAGGAATACGGCGCTATCTTCGTCAAGAGGATCGGATGCAAACTCAGATCAGGACAGCGTCATGACGGAAGAGCTCCTGACTATGATGACTGGCAGCTCAACGGAGATATCATCCTCTGGAACCCTGTGCTCGAAGACGCGTTCGAAATCAGCTCGATGGGTATCCGCGTAGATTCTGAATCGATGCTCAGACAGCTCGAGCTGGACGACAAGATGGAAAGAAAAGACCTGCCTTTCCACCAGGGCGTCATCAACGATGAACTTCCTCTGACGATCGGAGGCGGTATCGGACAGAGCAGACTGTGCATGTACTTCCTCAAAAAAGCGCATATTGGCGAAGTCCAGGCTTCGGTATGGCCAAAGGATATGATCGAAGAATGCGCGAAAAACAACATATTCTTACTGTAATCAAGTTATCGTAAACAAGCTGCTGCCTGAAAAAAGGCAGCAGTTTTCTGTCATCTGAATCTCTATGCACTATATCGATGTAGTTATCGACAACAAAAGCAATAATACCGACAGCTTCTTTACGTACTCCGCGCCTGATGAGGTGGGCGTTGGAGCCAGGATCACTGTGCCTTTTGCCAGAAGAAAGAAGCCTGTGGATGCTTACTGCGTCAGGATCAATCCTGCGCCGTCTTTTGATGTGAGCAGGATACGCGAGATCGCTTCATACATACCCGAAAGATCGCTTACTCCGGAGATGACAGAGACAGCAATCTGGATGCGCAGGCGCTATGGTGTCAAGTACATAGATGCGCTCAAAATGTTCGCTGTCGGAGGCAAGAAGGAGCCTGCTCCGAAGCCTCACAGGATCGATGCGTCAGATCCCGGTTACACGCTTTCAGATGAACAGCAGAAGGCTGCGGATAAGATCTGCGGATCCGTCAGGAAGAGAGAGTTCGGTGCCTTTCTGATCAAGGGAGTCACCAGCAGCGGCAAGACCGAAGTATATATGAGGACGGCTGAGGAGGTCCTGAGCCAGGGGCGCTCTGTGATAGTGCTGCTTCCTGAGATCGCGCTTGCTGAGCAGGTCAAGCAGAGATTTGCGAGGAGGTTCGGTGACGAAATGGTCGCGACGCTTCACAGCAGACTGAGCACAAGCGCGAAGCTTGGCGAATGGCTCAGGATCAGAAGAGGAGAAGCCAGGATCGTTGTCGGCGCGAGGACATCAGTGTTCGCTCCACTCCAAGATATCGGCGCGATCATAATAGACGAGGAACACGAGTCGACTTATAAGTCCGATCATAATCCGAAATACGAGACGGTGGATATCGCGTACAAGAGAGCTTCAGCCCACAACGCGGTCCTCGTGATGGGAAGCGCTACGCCTTCTGTCGCTTCCTATAACAGAGCGAAGAACGGCGTATATCAGCTTATCAGGATGGACCACCGCATCGGCGGAAGCAGCCTGCCCGAGATCGAGACCATAGATATGAGAGAGGAACTGAGATCCGGCAATACAGGAGTCATATCCCGTAAGCTCGCGTCAGAGACTGACAAAGCACTGAAGCGCGGCGAGCAGGTGATACTCTTTCTTAACCGCCGCGGCTTTTCGACACAGATCCTGTGCCCTGACTGCGGCTACAGGATGACCTGCCCGGACTGCGGGATCTCGCTGACATATCACAAGGCTTTCAATGCTGCGGTCTGCCACTACTGCGGACGCAGATTCCAGCTGCCGGACAAATGTCCTGACTGCGGCAACCGCTTTATCAGATACACCGGCGCGGGTACGGAAAAAGTCGAGGAGGCCGTCAAAGAACTCTGGCCTGACGCAAGAGTGTCTCGGTTTGACCTCGATACAGCGTCCAGGACAGACGATGCCGGATCTGTCATCGATGATTTCCAGGAGGGCAGGACAGATATACTCGTCGGAACGCAGATCCTCGCCAAAGGACTGGATTTCAGGAATGTCGGTCTGGTGGGTATCATCAATGCCGATGTCAGTCTTAACATCCCTGACTACAGGTCTTCGGAGAGGACCTACCAGCTGATCACCCAGGTCGCAGGCAGGGCGGGAAGAGCCGGCGGAAAGAGTCTCGTGCTGATCCAGACCTATGAGCCGGGCAGCGATGTTATAACAGAAGCAGCCGGGGGAGATTATGAATCTTTCTTCCAATCCGAACTGCTTCACAGAAACATTATGAATTATCCTCCATTCTCTGATATAATAGCTGTCGGCTTTATATCAGAAGACGCGGATGAGGCGATGAATTACGCGGAATCATTCAGAAAACGGCTTCTCGGACTCGAGGGTATCCCACAGGATGCCGAGATACTGAGAGCGAGGCTTGATGAGCGGAGGACAGACGGAAGATACCGCGCTGAGTTTATTATCAAAGCTCCGCCGGGAAGCCGCGCGGGTTTTGTGAGTGAATACATGGAATTCCGCGATAAGCTGACTGAGACACGTTCAGATGTGTTTATAGATATAGATATCAATCCATACTAAAGGAGAACAGATGGCACTTAGAAATATAACAGTCAGAGGAGATGAGATCCTCACCAAGAAATGCAAGACGATCAAAGCGATCACACCGAGGATCGCCCAGCTTGCAGAAGATATGACAGAGACGATGCTCAATGCGGACGGCGTAGGGATCGCTGCTCCTCAGGTAGGCGTCATGAAGAGAATGTTCATCGCGATGCCTCATGTCGAGTCCGAAGATGAATCGATCAGAGAGAAGATCTACGTTATGATCAATCCTGAGATCACTTACAGAGAGGGAACGCAGGAATCAAGCGAAGGATGTCTCTCAGTCCCGGGATATATGGGTCTGGTCGACAGACCGCAGAAGATCAGGATCAAAGGGACGGATCTTGAGGGCGCTGAGCATGAATATGAATTCGAAGGCTTTGAAGCCACTGTTTTCTGCCACGAATACGATCATCTCGACGGCGTTCTCTATCCTGATATCGCTAAGGAAATGATGACTGCCGAGGAATACGCGCAGAGACTTGAGCAGCTCAAGGAAGATCATTCCGAAGGGGGATCTGCAGATGAGTCAGAATGATACAAAACAGGGTATCAGAATAATCTTCATGGGGACACCGGAATTCGCCGCGTGTTCTCTTAAGGCGCTGATCGAAGCCGGATATGAGATCCCTCTTGTAGTGACTCAGCCTGACAGAAAAGGCAACAGAAACAAGATGATCCTTTCTCCGGTAAAGCAGCTTGCTGCCGAGCATGGACTTGAGACGGCTCAGCCGGTAAGGATCCGCCGCGACAAGGAGCTTATCGAAAGGCTCGCAGAGATCGCGCCGGACATGATCGTAGTCGCAGCTTTCGGCCAGATCCTGCCGCGCTCGGTCCTTGATATACCAAGGCTCGGCTGCATCAACGTGCACGGTTCGCTTCTGCCGGATCTGAGAGGCGCGTCTCCGATGCAGGGGGCGATCCTGAAAGGCCTCGATGAGACCGGAGTCACCATCATGCGCATGGAAGAGGGGCTCGATACCGGAGATATGATCAGCAGGACAGTCTGCGATATCCGCGGCATGGATATCACGGAGGTCTCCGCTGTTCTGGCTGAGGAAGGCGCAAAACTGCTGATAGAAACGATCCCTCATATAGCTGACGGAACTGCTGTTTATGAAAAACAGGATGACAGTCTGTCAAGTTATGCTAAAATGATCAATAAGAAAGACGGACTGACTGATTTTTCAGAGCCTGCCGATGTGATAGAACGCAGGATCAGAGCCTATCTTGAATGGCCGACCTGCTACAGCTATCTCGACGGACTTCAGGTAAAGCTCTACAAGGCAGAGGCTCTGATGGACGAGGTGCCGGACGGAGAACCGGGAACAGTCAGCGAGACGGGGAAGAATTTTTACACGATAAACTGCGGAGCAGGAAAACTCAGGGTATCCGAGCAGCAGCTCCAGGGCAAAAAGAGAATGAGTGCCGGTGATTTCATGAGGGGGCATCAGCTGAAGCCAGGCGACAGATTCGCTGTCCCTGAAGGCATATAGCTGACCGGATGAATGACGGCATACAGTAAAGGAGGAAAGATATGTACGGCGGATATTATTACTATGACTATTCATGGATAATCCTTATCCCTGCGATGCTCTTTACTTTTATCACGCAGGCAAGGATCACCAGCGCTTACAGAACTTACTCACAGGTACGAAACAGCACAGGCATCACCGGTGCTGAAGCAGCAAGAAGGATGATGGACGCGAACGGCCTTTCGGGAGTAGCGATCAATGTGCTCAACAGTGCCAATTCGCTTACCAATTTCTATGATCCGAAGACCAAGAGTCTCAATCTCTCAAGAGAGGTATACGGCTCCAATTCGGTTTCTTCGGTATGTATCGCATGCCACGAGGTAGGACACGCGATCCAGGACGCTACGCATTACGCGCCGCTCGCTTTCAGAAACGGCATCGTTCCTGTAGTCAATCTGACTCAGATGGTATCCTGGCCGCTGATCTTATTCGGACTGATCCTTTCAAGCACATCGCCATACGGAAGCTTTATGTTCCTCATCGGAGTAGGATGCTTCCTGTTCGTCGTACTGTTCCATCTGGTCACACTGCCTGTTGAGTTCAATGCTTCCAACAGAGCGCTTGAGCAGATGAGAGTGCTTGGCATGTGCAATGAAGATGACTATATAGGCTCGAGAACTGTTCTCAGAGCTGCAGCGATGACTTATGTCGCTGCTCTCGCAACAGCTGTCGCCAGCCTGCTCAGGATATTTCTACTTGCAGGCAGGAGGAGATAAGTCTTGTCAGTTGACTGGTTGACCGCTTTTGAAGCTCTGAAGAGCGTCTATTCAGACGGAGCATATTCAAATATGGCACTTAACGAAGCTATCCCGCGCCATAAAGGCTGCCGGGATAGCTTTGTCAGGTCTATGGTCAAGGGGACTGTCAGGCAGACGATCACCCTCGATCATATCATTGACAGACTGGCTGCCAACGGTGTCAGGAGCATTAAGAACAGGACTCTGATCATCCTGAGGATGGGTCTCTATGCTCTGAGAGAGATGGATTCGGTCCCGGATCACGCGGCAGTTTCAGAGGCCGTGAATCTGGCGAGGAAGACGGCGAAAGGCACCGACCGTTTCATCAATGCGATACTCCGTTCCTATATCCGCAGCCGCGGTATGTATGAATCGGACGGATCTGAAAACGTTCAGGATCCGCCGTTCATAGCTGCAATCGAGGATCCCTATGAGAGACTATCGGTAAAATTCGCAATGCCGGTCCCGATCGTCAGGAGGATATGCGAACAATATGGCGACGAGGCGCCGCTCATACTCAGCGGGCTCAATACGCCGCCGCCTGTGATCCTCAGAGTCAATACTCTTAAGACCACCCGGGATGATCTGATCAGGGACCTCAATGAGAGGGGAATCCGCTCCGAGGCTCTGGATGAAGCTGCTGATGCCATCGAAGCGCACGGAAGCGGGATCATCGGCTCGGATCTCTACAGAGAAGGTATGTTCTCGGTCCAGAGTCTTTCGTCTATGAAGGCTGTCAGAGCTCTGGGACCTGTGAGCGGGAGCGATGTCCTTGATATGTGCGCTGCTCCCGGCGGCAAATCCTGCATGATGGCAGAGATGATGGGAAATACAGGAAGCGTGACATCCTGCGATATACATCCGCACAGGCTCGGACTGATCGAGGCAGCTGCCGCAAGGCTCGGCATCGGGATCGTTGAGACTCGCCTTGCGGACGGCACATCATTCGATCCTTCAATGGAAGGACGGTATGATTATGTGCTGGCTGATGTGCCGTGCTCCGGTCTCGGAGTCATGAGCACCAAGCCTGAGATACGTCTGAAAGAAGACAGCGAGGACCGGAGCCAGCTGCCGGAGATACAGCTTTCCATCCTCAGAAACGCCTTCAGATACGCAAAACAGGGCGGCAGGATCTGTTATTCGACATGCACGCTTGACAAGGAAGAGAACGAGCAGGTTATTGAAAGGTTTATGTCTGAAATACATACTTTGGGGCGGATTGTTGAAATGAACACAATTTTGCCATATAATAACTTGATAGGTTTTTATTACTGTATAATAGAGAAGAGTTTGCAGTAAGCTGCAGGCTGAATCAAACACACTAGCAACAGCAACGGGAAGGTTTTATATGAGAATTGGATATATGACTGATGGCGGCAGGAGGAGACCGATCAACGAAGATGCCGTCAAAGTGCTCGAGGATGTCAATTTCTACATGCTCGCAGATGGGGTCGGAGGCAACAGATCCGGAGAGATCGCAAGCCAGTCCGCTCTGGACGCACTTGAAAAATTTGTCAGACACAATCCACCTGAATGGCTTGAAAGCCGTGACGAGATTTTCAGATATATGAGAGCCGCGGTCAGGTATGTCAACCAGTTTATTATCAGACTGTCTGAATCAAAACCGCAGTACAGCGGTATGGCTACGACTCTGGTTTTCGCATACATCAGGGACAAAGAGATGTATGTTGCAAACGTAGGGGACAGCAGAGTATATCTGATCCATGACGGACTGATCCAGCAGATCACTGATGACCATACATATGTAAATGATCTTGTTAAGATGGGAGCTATCACAAAAGAAGATGCTCAGCATCACGCAAGAAAGAATGTAATTACAAGAGCCATCGGCGCCAACGCTAACAATGAACCTGACTGTTTCAGTGTTCCTGTTGAGACCGGGGACAGAGTGCTTCTCTGCAGCGATGGTCTCTATGATGAAGTTGATGATGAATCTATTCTTTATACAGTGGATAGATTTGAAGATATGATGATATGCGCAGAGGATCTGATCTCGATTGCGAATGAGAACGGAGGTAATGATAACATCTCTGTAGTATGCATAAATTTAGCGGAGGACTGATCATATGAGCAGCAGATTACTTTCAGGCCGATACGAATTACTCGAAAAGATCGGCGACGGCGGTATGGCTGTAGTATATAAGGGGAGAGACAGACTTCTTAACAGATTTATCGCAGTCAAGATACTCAGGCCGGAATTTACAAAGGACGCAACGTTCGTAGAAAACTTCAAAAGAGAATCACAGGCAGCAGCCGGACTTTCTCATCCGAATATAGTAGGAGTATACGATGTAGGCAGAGAAGGAAATATCAACTACATCGTAATGGAACTTATCGAGGGACAGACGCTCAACGATATCATTGAAGAAGAAGCTCCGATGGATTACAGAAAGGTGATCGATATAAGCAAGCAGGTCGCTTCTGCTCTCAGGATCGCTCACAAAAACAAGATAATCCACAGAGACGTCAAGCCTCACAACATCATGATCACCAACGACGGTGTTGTAAAGCTTGCAGACTTTGGTATCGCCAGAGCTGTCAATGACGCTACACTTTCGACAGGCAGCAAGATCGTAGGATCCGTACATTATTTCTCACCTGAACAGGCCAGAGGAAATTACGTAGACGAGAGATCAGATATCTACTCTCTCGGTATCGTAATGTATGAGATGCTTACCGGAAAGGTACCGTTTGACGGAGAGAACCCTGTAACTGTAGCACTCAAGCACATCAATGAAGAGATCGTTCCTCCTTCGGAACTTGTCGAAGGCATCCCACCGATGCTTGAGAGATGTGTCATGAAGGCGACCAGCAAATATCAGACGAACAGATATGCCAATGCTGATGAGCTGATCGAAGATCTTAACAATATTTCCTTCGTTACCAACGTAGCCGGAGATTCCATTTTTGCCTCATCGGACTATATCGAGAAAGGCAAAAAACGTAAAGCTCTTGAGGACGCTCAGGAAGTGGCCTCCCAGAAGGGAAAGAAAAAAGGCAAAAAGAAAGGCAAAGTCATAGGCGTCATCGTCGCAATCGTGCTTCTGCTTGCAGCCGGCGGCGGATACTTTGCAGCCTGGAAGATGGGCGTCTTCTCAGACACCAAGCCGGCTCCTGATTTCCTCGGTATGACCGTAGAAGAAGCTAAACAGGCTGCCGAAGAAGAAGGCTTCACTATCAAGCAAGGCAAAGACATTTACTCTAACGATTATCCGGAAGGCAAGATATGCACTCAGGATCCTGAACCTGGCGCAGAAACACCTAAGGACGGCACGATCACCGTCCATGTCTCCAAAGGCAGCAAGGATGGCATGGTGCCTAACATTGTCGGCATGCAGGAAGATCAGGTAGAAGCATTCCTCGCTGAGTACGGATACAAGTTAGGAAATGTCAAGACAATCACCGATCCGGCGGATGAAGGCACAGTCCTTGAACAGGATCCGGTTGCAGGAACTCCGCTCGACAAGGAAAGCAAGATCAATATCGTTGTTTCCGACGGAAGAGGTACAGAAAAGGGAACTGTTCCGTCAGTTACAGGCCTGACTCTCGAAGATGCCAAGAAGCGCATCATGGAAGAGGGCTTCACCGTCGGAAGAGTCGATTATGACTGGGACAATTCAGTCGATAAAGGGTATGTCATTTATCAGCAGTATCAGGCAAATTCACTGCTTGACAAGGGGACGAGCATAGATATCCAGGTCAGCTCCGGTCCGGAACCTGCTCCTGAGACTCCGGAAAAACCGGAGTCCGGAGATGGAAGTCAGGAAAAACCTGCAGATACAGGCACTGAGGATGCAACTCAGGAGGAGCCTGAAGGCTAAGGAACCGGGACATGATCGGACGAGTCATAAAAGGCATAGGCGGATTCTACTTTGTCCATGACGGTAAAACAGCCGTCATGGGCAAAGCCAGAGGCAGCCTCAAGCGTAATAAAGAGCTTATATATGTCGGAGATATCGTTGACTTCGATATCGACGAGAATGACTGCGATAATGAATGCGTCATCAACAGAGTCGTTGAGCGCAGGAATTTTATGACAAGACCACCCGTATCGAACCTCGATATGCTGGTGGTTGTCTTTTCATTGAAAGATCCGCAGGTCAATTATCCTGTAGTGGACAAGCTGCTTGCCGGATGCGAACTGAAGGGGATCGATCCCGTCATCTGCATCACCAAAAGAGACCTTGTAAGCGAGGATGAGCTGAGGGAAGCGGCAGCCATATACGAAGGGATATACCCTGTAGCCTGCGTAAACGGCACCACAGGCGAGGGAATCGATGAATTAAGACAGATCATCAGCGGCAGAAATGTCGCTCTCGCAGGACCTTCAGGCGTCGGCAAATCGACGATCACAAACTGCCTTCACGGGCATGTCGATGAGCCTGATCCTGAAACAGAGACAGACTATGAAGAAAGCCCGCTCAGACCGGCAGAGACCGGAAGTATTTCCGGCAAGACCGGCAGAGGCCGTCATACAACCAGACACGTCGAGATTTTTGCGCTTGATGACGGTACATATCTGTACGATACACCGGGCTTCACATCTCTCGATATGCCGCAGATGGAGACAGTAGATGTAAGAGCGCTTTTTCCTGAGATGCGCAGGCTTTCAGGTGAATGCAGATACAGAGACTGTATACATATAAATGAGCCGGACTGTGCAGTCAAAGCGGCTGTGGAAGAAGGCAGGATCAACAGATCAAGATACGACTCATACTTACAGATGACAGAAGAGGTGAAAAAATGGAAAAAGCTATGATCTCCCCATCTATACTGGCAGCAGATTTTGCGAGACTCGGCGCAGACGTAGCAGATGTGCAGAGCAGAGGAATCGAATATCTTCACATTGATGTTATGGACGGTGCTTTTGTGCCTAATATCAGCTTTGGTCCGGATGTAATGAAGAGCCTGAACGGGATCGCTTCCGTTCCTTATGACGTGCATCTCATGATCGAGGATCCGGACCGCTACATTGAGAAATTCGTTACAGACAATACCGAATTCATCACGGTCCACTATGAGGCATGCAGCGATCTTTCGCACACTCTTGAGCATATCCACAGCCTCGGCATCAAAGCCGGCGTATCGATCAAGCCAGGCACGGCGCCTGAGGTGCTCAATCCATGGCTCGGAGATATCGATCTGATCCTTGTAATGTCAGTTGAGCCTGGCTTCGGCGGTCAGAAGTTTATGGAGAACTCTGTTCCTAAGATCAGCTATTACAGCAGCAAAAAGGCTGAAAATGGCTACGGCTATATCATCGAGGTCGACGGAGGCATAGGACCTGCCAACGCTCATATCGTCAGAGACGCAGGAGTTGAGCTGATCGTTGCTGGATCTGCGGTATTCAAGGCAGCAGACAGGACTGAAGCGATCAAAGCGATCAAAGGATAGATTCGCCTAGCAGCTTCCGGCAGGGGTCCGGACAGGACGCGTTTGTATCTTTCCGGTTCCGCAGATCACTCCGTTCATACAGAAAAAGCACTCGGAACGACACAAAAGTCATAATAAAAACGGCATTATCATTCGCAGATCACTGATAGTATCATCACGGCAGGAGACTGTGCTGTGTTGATACGAAGAGAACTTTTTGCATATACAATAATGCTGACAGCCGGCATCTCCGCCGGCTTTTTTGTATTCGAAAGAATGAGGCTGGTGAGCGGAGCCATGATACTGATCACTGCAGGTGTTTCGGTGTATCTTTTCAGTTCAGAGAACGGGAGAAGGCCGCCTGCGACTGCATACAGACTGATCGCTGTGATGGCAGCCGGGTTTCTTGTTTTTACATGCAGTTATGTCAGATACGGCATGATCGCCCGCGAGGGATATGAGAGCGGAGAAGAAAGCGAGGGACGGCTGACGGGCGAAGTCCTTTCTGCCCAGACAACAGACGCAGGCCTCAGGCTGGTCATATCTCCGTCTGACGGCAGATCAAAGGTGATTGTGAATATCTATGATGAGGATCATGCTGAGCCGCGCGAACTGACAGGAAGGACAGTGACCGCTTACGGAAAGTTCTCAGAGCCTGCCGGAGCGGATAATCCCGGATGTTTTGACTACAGGACCTACCTGAGAAGCAGGGGGATAGGAATGGCTTTCTCAGCCGGAGTGATCGAGATAACGGATGAGCCGCTGAGTCTCAGAGGCCGCCGGATCAGATCGCTTTTCCTGTTACGTGAAAACTTTCTTGATCTGTTTAAGGATGAGACGATCAGGGCTTTTATACAAGGAACGGTTTTCGGAGATAAATCACAGATCGACGAAGAAATCATAGATGACTTTAATCAGAACGGTACGGGTCACATTCTGGCAGTCAGCGGCCTCCACACCGGATTTCTGTACTCGCTTCTGAGGCTTCTGGCGGGCAAGAGGAAGACGATAGGACTTTCAGTGATGATCATACTTATCCTGATATTATACGGCTCTATGACGATGTGGAGCCCGTCTGCAGTGAGGTCAGTTACAGTGCTCAGCATCAGTCTTATGGCAGTGTACCTTAAAAGGCCCTTTGATCTCCTGAGCTCTGTGAGCGCAGCCGCTTTTATCATGCTGATCACAGAACCTTACCGGCTTTTCAGCAGCGGCTTTCAGATGTCATTCGCAGCTCTTCTGGGGATCGCTTTTCTGACACGGCCGCTTTCTGCTTTTATCGGCGAACCAATGGCCGTTATGATCGCGGTTCAGGCAGGAGCAGCACCGCTGACAGCTTTTATCTTTCACAGGCTCAATATACTGTCTGTCTTCATCAATATACCTGTGATATTTGCCGCATCGGTCCTGGTGCCTCTGTGCATGCTGGAATTGTCAGCTGAAGCTCTGACAGGATGCGGTATTGCGCCTCTGACATCGGTGATAGAAGGTCTGAGCGAGATACTGCTCAGGATGAACAAAGCGGCGGCAGGAGGAGGTTTTTCGGTCAATGTCACGGCTGTGAACGCAGGTGTGCTCATACTGATATATCTGACGCTTATGCTTGTTTCATCAGAATGGACAAGGATCCGGATGCTCAGGAAGGAGTTTACTCAGATTGCGATGGCCTTCATATGCATAAGCGTTGTTTCCGCAAGCTTTGCAGCCGCAACCTTCAATACTTTTGCGGATGATGAAGTGGTGTTCGTATCAGTCGGACAGGGGGACTGCACACATATCAGAGCATCCGGGCATGGATCCATACCTCTGTACGCAGTTTTTTTTCCGGAACACGGGACCAGAAATATCCTGATCGACGGAGGCGGAAGCGCCGAAAGAAATGTCGGGAAAGACATCCTGATGCCGTATCTTCTCTCCAACAGCACAGACAAAACCGAACTCGCTATAGCCACGCACCTGCATACAGACCATCTCCTCGGACTCCTCCAGCTGGACAGAGTGTACCCGGTCGGAACGATATCCATCCCGGAAGACTACCGCAGAACGATAGAAAAGGAAAGAGGATCCGGTAATTCAGAGCATAACGACACCATAACTGATAAGGCACAAAAATACGGATCGGATACTGACACCATCGAAAGCCTCTTGTACCAGTGCGGTGATCTGAGTTTTACAGTTCCCGGCACCCGTATAGATGTTACGGACAGTGTCTTTATCGAGCCGATCTGGCCGCTGCGGGGCCATAGGCCGGATGCAGAGATCGACGATCCCAATGAAAACAATATGGTATTTATCGTCAACTATAATGGAGTCAGGATCATGGTCACAGGAGACCTCCTGGAAGAAGACGAACAAGAGATCCTTAAGCACTACAGACCGGAGCAGCTCCAATGCGATATCCTTAAGGTTGCTCATCACGGGAGCAAATCCAGCTCCTCGGAAGAATTTCTCGACGCAGTATCGCCCCGGATCGCAGTCATACAGGTCGGACGGCACAATTTCTACGGACATCCCCACGACCAGACACTGCGCAGACTCGAAGAAAGGGGCATCAGGATATACAGGACAGATCTCAACGGAGCAGTCGGTATAGATATAAAACGAAACGGTCTAAAAGCAGATACCATGAGACCGTTCCGAAGCGAAATAAAAACTGAATGAGCGATGTTACAGATTTTTATTCATAAAAATGTATTTTTATGCTATAATGTTCTGCAGTATCAGCGAAAGGTCAAAGCAGCAATGACGGCAAAGGCCTGAATCAAAAGAATACCGGAGGAATCCAATGAGACTCTCAAGACAGAACAAAATACTCGAGATAATTAAGACTAACGAGGTGGAAACGCAGGATCAGCTTCTCAATCTGCTGAGGGCTGCAGGCTACAGCGTCACTCAGGCTACAGTTTCACGTGATATCAGAGAACTGCAGCTTGTCAAGGGCCAGACCAAGGACGGAAGGTATAAATACATTTCCGGAAATTATGACAACAGGCCTATATCCGACCGTTTCAAGAGGATCTTCAAAGAGACCACTGTCAGTTGGCAGTCGGCTCAGAATCTCATTGTTGTCAAAACTCTTTCGGGGTGTTCCGGAGCGGCAGGGGAAGCGATCGACTGTCTGAGCCTCGAGCACATTGTCGGATCTATCTCCGGGGATAACACTCTTCTTGTGATCGTCGATCACGAAGATAACGTCAAAAGTGTCACAGATGCATTTGATAAGATCATGAACGACTCAGAGTAATCTGATCTGAGTAATTTGTACTCAGAGTAGTATAATATAACTATGATAGACAGAATAATTATCGACAATTTTGCTACTATAGAACATATCTCGTTTGATCTGGGAACAGGTCTCAACATTATTACAGGCGAGACCGGAGCAGGTAAATCAGTACTCGTAACTGCCATCAGCACTGTCCTTGGCGACCGTGCTGATACTTCTATGGTCAGAACAGGTTCCGGAAAAGCGCTGATCCAGATCGCAGGGGACAAGAACGGAGAAGAGGTCATTATCTCAAGAGAGATACTCTCTTCGGGCAAGTCCGTCTCTAAATTGAACGGAGAGATGGTCACCCTTGCTCAGATCCGGAAGTTCTGCTCTGACTGGGTGGATATCCACGGTCAGTATGACAATCAGCAGATTCTCGACCCTGAAAACCATATACACATCACTGACAGATATCATGGCGAGGTGATGGTACCTGAGCTTGAGAAACTTGCTGCTCTCTACGATGACTACAAAGCAGCACAAAAGGAATACGACAGTCTGGTGAAGCAGGAAACTGAAGCGCTCAGGCAGCAGGACTTTTACAGGTTTGAGTACGGATATATCAAAGATCTGCATCTGCGTCCCGGAGAAGACAAGGATCTCAGAGAGCAGCTTACGATCGCAAGAAACAGCGCCAAGATATCTTCCGCTGTCCATACAGCCTACGAGCTGCTGCATGAATCAGAGATGTCAGTTCTTACATCTCTGAGGAAAGCATCAGATGAACTTGATTCGGTTGCTTCCTACAGTGACAGGATCGATTCAATGGCGGTCCGGTCAAGGGACGCATACTATGAGCTGGAAGATATATCGGACAGTCTCAGAGAACTGACCGAATCCTTCAGTTATTCTGATGAGGATCTCGACAGCATATCCGAAAGGCTTGCTGTCATTGAGGATGCGTGCAGAAAGTACCGTATGAATGTCGAAGAGATCTTAGATTACGAGAAGGAACTTGAGCAGAAGCTTGATCTCATCGGTAATTATGATGAAGAAAAAAAGCGCCTCTCAGAGGCAGCTTCACGCAAATATGTCTTGCTTGAAGATCAGGCGTCTCATGTCAGCGAACTGAGGCATATCATCTCTGCCAGACTTGAATCGGCCATGGTCAAGGAACTTCAGGATCTTGAGTTCGCCAATTCCGAATTCAGGATCAGCATCGAACGTTCAGATGAGATAGGACCGTTTGGATTTGATTCGGTGGAGTTCCTGATATCTACCAACCCAGGAGAACCGCTAATGCCTCTGACCAGGATCGCTTCGGGTGGAGAGATCTCCAGGATCATGCTTGCTTTCAAGCATATCATCGGTGACAGCGACATGGTCGGAACGATGATCTTTGACGAGATCGATACCGGTATCAGCGGCAGGACAGCTCTTGTCGTCGGCCGCAAGATGAGCGAGATCTCCAAGCATCACCAGCTGATCGCAGTCACACATCTGCCGCAGATCGCAGCCTACGGAAATGACAATTACCTGATCACCAAAACCATATCGGATGAAAAGTCCCATACCGACATCGAGCATCTTGATGATGAGGGCAAAGTTCGTATGGTGGCGACTTTATTCAGCGGAAGCTCAGATAGTGAAAGCGCCCTTGATGCAGCCAGAGAGCTGATCGCGGGCACTGCTATCTTCCGGGAACCGCTGACATAACCAGCAGCTCCAGAGCAACATCTTTATCTATATCTCCTCGCTTGATATCTCTGTCTATGTTATAGAGATCAGCGAGGATCTTTTTTATGCGGCTTTTGCTGTATGAGCCGGCAGCCTGATAGGCCTTCTTGAATCTGAATTCGTTTATACCGCATTTTTTCGCCATCTGAGCGATGCTCATACCCTGTGACGAGAGTTCAAGGGCATCATACATGATCTCAAACTGCTTTGTGAGAAGGGCAGTGACCTGCATCGAGCCGTCTTCCTCACGGATTATGGTCTCGGTTATCTCAAGTGCCCGTGATCTGTTTCCGCCTACGAGCGCGTCTACAAGATTGAAGACATATCTGTCATTGTCTCCGGTCAGAAGTTCCTCGATCACATCAGCTGTTATTTCGTCGCCTCTGCATGCTCTGGCCAGTTTATCTGTATCGGCATCAAGCTGGGTGAGAGTATAGGTGCTTTCTCTGTTATAGTATCCGGTGACATCGATGAGAAGCTCCATCTCTCTGCGGGGCAGGATCTTTCCCGCGGCATGGATGCGTTTGTTGATAAAAGCCTTGAGATCGGCCCGGTCAAGCCTGGAAAACTCATAGGATCCCGCTGCCTTGATCAGCTTTTTGGCGTAGGATGTCATATCCCCGGCATAGCGGCTTTCAAGCACGAAAATCAGGACCGATGATTCCTGCGGCTTTGAGGCAAAATCAAGAAGCTCATCTGCGCCCAGGTCCGCATTTTTCCGGTAGAGCGGCAGATAGTTTCTGACGATGATGACTCTTTTGTCAGAGAACATCGAATAAGCTCTTGCTTCCCCCATGATCTCATAGGCTGAAACAGAGTCGCCGTCGATGAGCCTGACGTCAAGATTCCGCCAGTCTTCACTGACATATCTGTCTGTGACCTGCTTCACGGCCCAGTCCATCAGAAAGTCTTCTGCACCGTAAAAGAACAGTACATCGCGTGTTATTCCTTTGCGAAAATCGTTTGCGAAATCTTTGTAAGCCATGTGTGTATTCTATCACAAGCCTGCATAGCGCCTCAAGACAGAGGGGACAGGCGGAAAGCAAAAAAAGAACAAAAAACGAACATAGACAACAGACCCTATAGAGTGATAAAATCAACTGGATATACAAGACACGGAAAGGTGAGAAAATGAGGATTTTGGGGATAGACCCGGGATATGCTATCATGGGTTATGGCATACTCGACTACAAAGGAAATAAATTCACACCGGTCGAGTACGGCTCGATCACGACTGAGGCGCATACACCGAATGAAGAGCGGCTTCTGACGCTGTATAACGAACTTACACGCATCATCAGTGAATTCAGACCTGACGAGGCTGCGATCGAAGAGCTCTTCTACAACACTAACGCCACTACTGCTATAATGGTAGGCGAAGCGAGAGGCATGGCGCTGCTCGCGTGCGCGCAGGGCAATATCAAGATCTCAGAATACACACCGCTTCAGATAAAATCCTCGCTTACCGGATACGGCCGGGCTGACAAAAAACAGGTCCAGACGATGGTCAGGATGATGATACCAAGGGGATAGGAAATGATAAGATTCATCAGAGGTGAATATCTGTATTACGAAGGCGGCGCTATCGTCGTCGAGACCGGCGGGGGCATTGGCTTCCGGATCTATGTCTCAGACACCAGCAGTCTTCTGACTGCGAGAGAGGGAGATGAGATCGCGGTCTATACATACCTGCAGGTCAAAGAAGACGGCATGTCGCTTTATGGTTTCTCTGACAGCGAAGGACTTGCTCTTTTTGAGCAGCTGATCACCGTCAAGGGCGTAGGACCTAAAGCCGGCCTGGCAATCATGTCGCTCGGGACGCCTAACCAGATCAAAGGGGTGATCGCTGCCGGGGACGCATCTTCGATCGCTATGGCTCAGGGAGTAGGCAAAAAGACTGCTGAACGTGTTATCCTCGAGCTTAAGGACAAAGTCTCC
>ONHU01000096.1 GCA_900317675.1 uncultured Eubacteriales bacterium | reverse complement strand
GGGACCATACTGTGGATCAGGACTTCAAAGCCTTCTTTCTTAAGACCGGCCTCGCACATACGCAGAAGCAGTCTGTTCTGAAAGACACCGCCGCTCAGCGCCGCAGTCGGGACATGTGTCTTCTCCCTGATCCTGCAGCACATAAGGACTATTCCGTCAGCGAGCGACTGGTGAAACATCCATGCAAGTTCCTCCGGTGAACGTCCGCTCAGCATCTGCTCAGTGAGCCACATGAACTGCTCATCGGTATTCTGGATCAGCACTCCTTCCTCTGATTCTCTCACAGCCGGAGCAGGCATCAGAGTTTCACCGCCCTCTGCTTCTCTGTACCGGATGATCCCGGGGTCCTCACTCCAACGCTCAGCAGTGAACTGCAGAGTCGTGGAAGCTTCTCCCTCGAAAGTAGAGACCCTTCTTATGCCAAGCACAGCGCTCACAGCGTCGAACAGTCTGCCTGCGCTTGTCGATCCGATGCTGTTTATATTTCTGTCCGCCATCAGAAACTGATATTTCAGCTCCTGTTCAGAGCAAAGCCCCAGGCTGCTGACGATCCGGTCTGTCTCCTCTTTGCTTCCGGTCATGGCATATATCATGGAAACAGCGATCCTCCAGCCTTCCTTTGCGGATATATCGCCGCCCGTCTGCCTGAATGGAGCGATGCAGCCTTCTCTTGTATACCCGTCAAGATCGGCAAGCAGGAATTCTCCTCCCCAGATCGTTCCGTCATCTCCGTAGCCCGTCCCGTCAAAGGACACTCCGATGACTTTGTCGCTGCGGTCGTTTTCCGCAAGGCAGGATGCTATATGAGCGTAATGATGCTGGACCTCTATCAGAGGAAGACCCAGCTCGCGGGCAACTGCAGAAGTATTGTATTTCGGGTGCTTGTCGCATGCAGCGATCTCAGGCTTGGCCTCAAGCAGATCGCACATCCTTCTGATGGACTCCTTCAGAGCTCTGACCGTCCGGATATCTTCTGTATCTCCGACATAAGGCGAAGGATAGAAAAGGTGGTTTCTCGACACGCAGAAGGTGTTTTTGAGTTCTCCGCCGACAGCCAGAACACTGCCCTCACAAGGCATATTCAGCATGAATGGCAGCGGAGCATAACCTCTTGACCGTCTGATCATATACGGCTGACCGTTGTGAAAATCCATGACCGAATCATCCGCGCGAAGCCTGATAAGACGGTTATGCGACAGGATCACATCACACATGCGCGACAGCTCTCTTACCGCATCCTCATCGTCTCTGCAGATGGCCGCTCCTGAAACGTTTCCGCTTGTCATGACAAGGCAGTCAGGCATAACGATCCCGTCCGGATAGTCAAACAGAAGCATCTGTACAGGGGCATACGGGAGCATGACCCCGATCGCCGGATTGTCCGGCGCTATTCCCGGAGCGAGCAGAGCATCCTCGCTGTCTTTTCTGCGAAGCAGCAGGATAGGCTTCTGATGTCCGTCGATGATCTCTTCCTGATAGTCCTCAAGCTCGCACTCTCGTCTGACAGCATCGAGATCTTTCATCATGACGGCAAAAGGCTTCGACGGACGAGGTTTCAGATCTCTGAGTCTCTGCACAGCCTCCTGGCTGGTCGCGTCGCAGCAGAGGTGAAACCCTCCGATCCCTTTAATTGCTGCGATCCCGCCGCTGCTTACGATGCGTCTGACCTCTGTGATGGCAGGTCCGCCCTTCATCCATTTCGGAAGCGACCCGACATCTACAGGGAGCTTCGCGCTTCCATCTGCCTGGATCAGATACACCTCCGGTCCGCATTCATTGCAGCATACCGGCTGCGCGTCATATCTTCTGGTCTCGGCATGGGTGTATTCGTATTCGCACTGAGGGCACATCGGGAATTCAGCCATGCTTGTGCGGATCCTGTCATAAGGCATGCCGTCAAGGATCGTCGTCCTCGGGCCGCACGAAGTACAATTGATGAATGGATGCAGATATCGCCTGTTCTGAGGATCGAAGAGCTCTTTTTTGCACTTGCTGCATGTAGCGATGTCAGGTGAGACGAAGATCTCTCCGCTGACCTTTGCGCTCTCGATTATCTCAAAGTGATCATCTTTGCCGATGTTCTGCGGCGCATCCTCTCTGTCGAGCTTGAGTATGATAGCTCTTTCAGGCGGGTTATGTTTCAGATCGTCAAGGAAAGCATCGATGTCTGACAGCTCGCCCTGTGCATCGATCTCAACGTAAGGGCCTTTATTGCAGACACTTCCTTTGATGCCGTGTCTGCCGGCAAGCCTGTCGACCGAAGGACGAAACCCTACGCCCTGAACTATTCCATATACCCTTGCAATGACAGCATGCTGCATAGCAGTTACCTTTCTATGTGTAAAATCTGACCGAGCCTTCTCCCGCGAAATGGCCGGAGACTGCAAAGTGCGGCAGATCTATGAATTTTCCTCCGAAATCACCTGCGGCTTTTCTGAACGACGGGTCCGCGATCACGATATCCCAGCAGCCGTCATTGATCAGAGAAAAGAAATCCGATTCTTCCCTGATCCTGACATCGCCCTCTTCTGAGATCTCATCATCCATCATGAACCATGATGCCGCCGTTATCTCAGCCGGAGCGCCTGATGATGAGGTTTCATTCCGAAGCATTTCTCTGAGAGCATTCGCTCTTATCTGCTGGTGGATCACCAGTATCCTCTTGCCGCTGATCTCTTCAGTCCCAAGAGGCAGGGATGAACGGATCTCCTCAATGAGAGGATCCGCACACTCATACGGAGTACCGTATCTCTCTTTCAGATACCTTGCTGCTTTAAGGCCGGAAACCGCGGCTACGATATTCCTTTCAATCCTGCCGGCTTCGGCAAAATCCCGGACAGTGCTTCCGGCACCGTAGCATACGACTTTCTGCGCGCCCCGGGATGAATAAAAATCACATATCTTCTCACCGGATGACAGACTGTCGGAATCAAGCGGAGTGATGCCAAGGACACCGACAGAGCCCGGGATCACATTTCCTGCATCTACTGAAGCGAATCTTCTGAAACATTCCAGATATGTCTTCTCGATACCTGAGTCGTACCACAGGGCGCCATTGCTGTCTACAGTGATCACAGGAAGACCTGTACGCCTTTCTGCCATGCGGCGAAGGGCTTTGTAGTCAGTAGCTATGGTCGCCGGGACCGGGGTGCCGATGATCGCTACGAATTTCGCTTCTAACTTCTCTGAAGCCTTGCGTATCTTTTCGATCATCAGGTCATCTCTTCCGAGAATCGCGTCCATGTCTCTGAGCCCGGCTGAAAAAACTGCGCTTTTGGTCTGAAGCCATCTCGGCTCATCAAACCCGCAAATGTTTCCGGCGCAGCCGCCTGCATCGCATATGATGATCATACCGCCGAGTTCGTACAGGACGGATGCAGCTCCGGACTGATCCGGAGCAAACGGATATATTATTTTGTGAAGTCCTTTTACACTCATGCAAGGGCCTCCGTCATTTTCTCAAACAGACTCGTCACTGCAGTATAACCGAACGGCTGCTTTTCTTCATTCCACGGTACATTAGGACAGTCAGGATGGTAATATTCCGCGTCTTTCCCGAGTGTCAGATCCGCCCGCGCAGCGCTGCAGTCGTAATGCAGCATAGTCGGAGACAGATTGGTGTACACGCGTGTTTCAGGTGACAGTTCTGCGATATGTCTTATATATACATAGTCCTCGCGGGAGATGCTTGAATAGATCTCCGGGACGTTGAATCCATACTTGATAAGTGCCAGTGAGAGCTCAAATGCGTTCGCATTCAGCATCTCCCCTACGGCTATGCTGATATTTCCGTGCTTTTCTCTGAATCTTCCGACCGCGTCTTCGGCTGCTTTCCGGTAATCTGAATCATCGAATTCAGCCCCGATGCTCCCCGCGAAAGCTCTGTACTGACTTGCGATCTTGTCGATCTGATACAGTCTGGTGAGCTCAAGGTACGGTATGCCCAATCTGCCTGCAAGATCATCCGCGGCAGTCCTTGCTTCATGGTTCAGCACAATATTGAAATTAGCTTTTGACATGCCCAGATAGCTCTCATAATCCCCGCATCTAGCGATCTCATTGATTTTCCTGATGCCTGCCTTTCTGAGAAGAGCATACAGCTCACAGTCATCAGTCAGAGATGAGAAATATCCAAGAATGCTGACCGTTCTCGGATCTCTTTTCGCCGGTTCGAGGAGAGAATAGATCGCTTTGCGTACCAGGACCATCGGCGGCTTTCTTCCTTCACGGGTGAGCGCGTACATGTAGCAAGGCCTGACAGGAACGCCGGCGGCTTTTTCTGCTTTTCTGCACACCCTGTCCCAGTCAGTCCCGAGGAGTGCATCGACACAGGTCCCGCAGATCATTACAACCGATGGTTTTTCGTCCAGATATTCAACGATCTCAGCGACCGCATCCGGAACTCTCGAGAGATGGTCCCCATTGACGATATCTGACTCATCCATCAGCAGAAAAAAGAACCGGTCTTCATATCCCGGTATCTCAGATACCAGCTTAGTATTGCGGCCGCAGCATCCGGGTGCCACGAGCAGCATAACAGATCCCGGCACTGCAAGACCTGCCCTCTTGACTCCGAAACCGGTCGCGCCCGGAGAGTTAAAAGCAAGAGTCGCAGGAGAGCTGTATATCAGCTGTGATGCAGGCACCAGTTCCTCGGGGATATTATCCGGTCCTGCGTCATTTAATTCTCTGATGGTTATACTGTATGGTTCTCTGATCATCTGTCTGTCCGGCTGTATAAGCCTTCCTATCTGCCGGGCTATCTGTCCAGCTGCAGAAGTCTCTCTGCAAGTTCTGTGAATGTACGGCTGATCGGAAGCTGCGGATCGCCCTCGATCACCGTCTTGCCCATGTCTTCAAACCGGTTGATGTCATCACATCTCGGGATATCTCCGACTATACTGAGGCCTTTTTCTTCGGCAAACGCCCTGACTTTCTCTTCTTCGTCCGGTGTATTGCGGCGGTTGAGTATGATCCCTGCTACATCAGCGTAGCCGCGGTCTGCAAAGTTCTCCACAGCGCAGCATATGTTATTGGCTGCGTAGAGAGCCATTTTCTCCCCGGATGTCACGATCAGAACATGCTCCGCATATCCTTCTCTGATCGGAGCTGCAAAACCTCCGCAGACTACATCTCCGAGGACATCATACATCACGACATCCGGCTTTACAGTCTCAAAAAGCTCGAGGTCCTCAAGCAGGTTGAATGTGGCTATGATCCCGCGGCCTGCGCAGCCGAGACCCGGAGTAGGGCCGCCTGTCTCTATGCACAGGATATCTCCGTAACCTCTCTGAGAGATCTCGTCGATCGATGCCGGATCATCTCCGTGATCCCTGATGTACTCCATGACAGGCTGCTGCTTGACGCCGCCAAGCAGATTGATCGTAGAGTAGCTAGTTTCAGCATATGTTCTCCCGTAACACTAACATTGCAGCTCAGACAATAAAAAGGCTCTTTCATCCGGATTGCCGAAATGAAAAAGCCTGCTGACTACACAAAGCAGGATCATAGATCCTGAATAAATCTTTTGTATAAGCAAACTTTCCGCTCGGAACTTCCTTGCAGTCAGGATGTCATAGGTCTATTATACTTTTTTCTCTGACGAATACAACCCCGCACAGACCCGGGGACCGGTCTTGCTGCATAAGAGTGAGAATGTGCGCTCCGGCAAGTTCGAGCGGGCAAAACTAATGGATAATTGCAGTTACATTAATTATAATAATGATTAAGAGAGGTTATCTGCCTTCCGTTAATTGTTTCTTCGGCTCTCAAAAGGATCTTTTGCGAGCAGTGTACATATTTCACAAAAAACCATGCTTTATGTTCACTGATCAGAGTTCGCAGTCTGTATAGAGATGATACTCATCAAACCGTTTTTCCATAGAGAGGAGTCAGAGATCAGATGAATACCAACAGAATCATAAAAGTGCTTTTGACTGCAGTTGACAACGGAAGTCTGACCAGGGCCGGTGAGATCCTCGGATATACACAGTCCAATCTGACTCAGATGACAAAATCTTTTGAGAATGAGATTGGCTTCCCTCTGCTGATCAAGACAAAACGAGGCGTAGAGCCGACTGAGGAAATGAAGCTCCTGATTCCTTCCATGCGTGCGATCCTCACTCAGGAGGAAAGATTTTATCAGGAGATAGACAGTATACGCGGAATACACAGAGGTCGGATCCGGATAGGCACTTTCGTAAGTACCTCAACCTCATGGCTTCCGCAGCTCCTGTCATTTTTTCAAGCCAATTATCCTGACGTGGTATTTGAGGTCGTTGAGAGCGGACAGGATGAGATGTTCAATGGGATCCGTGATGGGTCACTGGATATAGCTCTCATGAGCCGTCCTGAGCAGGATACGATTGACTTCATTCCGATCCTTGAGGACCCGATGATGGTCGTATTTTCTGACCGGCACGATCTCAGTTCATTTGATTATGTGCCGGTTGAAGAACTGGCAAAATATCCGATGGTGCTGACCTATCAGTCTTATGATCGTGATGTGCGCAGGATATTTGATGAAGCCGGTTTTGAGCCTGAAGTGAAGTATTATTTCAAAGATGACTTTGCTGTGCTTTCAACAGTTCAGTATGGTCTTGGAATATCCGTCCTGCCTGAACTGATAATAGAGAAATTCCCCGGAAGCTATGACAGCCGCATGCTTGAGCCAGAGGCATACAGAACGCTCGGAATAGGCATACGCTCGATCAAAGATGCAGGGCCTTTGGCCAGATTTGTTATAGATTATATTAAGAAGAACATAAAGTAAACGACCCTGCAGTTACTGCCGTATACAATCATTTACGATTATTACATTTTTAATGAAAATCAAAGGGTACCCATACGATAAATCGCATGAGTACCCTTTTTGTTTGAGACTATGTCAGAACAAGCTGGACCCTTGCTGTAACCTATCCTGCTGTTTCAGGAACTAATTGTCACTCTTTCTGCGTCTGTATACCAGTGTTCCTGCCAGGCAGCCTGCTGTAAGGATCATCAGTGTTATCCACAGACCGATTGTCCTTATTCTTGTCCGTGTTCTTGTCAGCAGCTGCTACCCATACTGCCTTGAATGTGTGATCTTCACTTACTGTATAGCTGTCTCCCGGCTGGTATTCTGATCCCTGCCAGTAACTGAACTCATATCCGGCCCTTGTCGGCGCAGGATGGATCGTGATCACCTCTCCGACCTCATGAACCTCTACGATATTCTCGGTGCTGCCGTTATAGCTGCCGCCGTTCAGATCGTATGTGATCTTGGCTGTAGGGATAGGTGTGACTTCAAGTTCGCCATTCTTGTATGTGATGTCGTAATTAGCGGTAACGACTTCTCCTGCGGTATTCACGATTATGGCATCACTTGGTACGTTGTCACTCTTGCCGATCTCCGTCTGGCTTCCGGTCACAGTAACGCTCTCAAATGAATCTCCGTCCGCGAGTTCATCACTTGTGTATGTATCGATGGTCAGAGGTTCACCGTCATAGACCTTCTTGCCTGAATCTGCTGTGATCGTGAGAGGCTTTACTGTTACTGTAAGCTGTCCGCTAGCATAAGTGATATCGTAGTTTTCCGTTACATCTTCTCCTGCCTCGTTCACGATCTTGGCATCACTTGGTACGTTGTCACTCTTGCCGATCTCCGTCTGGCTGCCTATCACTGTTACGCTGTCGATCTTGTCACCATCGGCCAGA
>ONHU01000105.1 GCA_900317675.1 uncultured Eubacteriales bacterium | reverse complement strand
ATAGATCGCAGCAGGGGGAGGAGAGCCATTAATGGTCTTAATGATTTACAATGAACAGATTTGCAAAGAAATACTGATGCCCCATCTGTTTAATACGGATTATCAGATCAGGCTTAGTGCCAAAGACTACAGATTGAGCACAGATATCATATTGTATCTGGAAAGAGGCGGCAAAGAATGGACGCTGGTAAGCTCAAAGGATTACTGGATTAAAGAAGGAACCGAGCGCACAGCCAGACATACGATCAAAAAGGATGATCTGTTCACGATTGATACTGTTCGTGGAGATCATCTTGTTATCATAGCTGCGGGTGATGAGCTGTGTCTGCATGCAATGGAGAAGTATGATCTGTCAGGACTCAATGAAGTTACGATCGGACGCTCCTCCGGTAATATGATAACTTACTCCTTTATGTCTCTGATCAGCTCTTCTCATGCTGTACTTCGCAGAGAAGGCAGAGGATGGACCATCACGGACTGTAGCAGAAACGGGATCTACTGCAATAATAAACGGATCCCGGCAAGGCATGCTATGCTGCCGGGAGAACCGGTTGAAATGTTCGGCCTTCATATCATGGTGATGGGACAGATCTTGATGGTGGCAGCGAACTGCGGATCGTTTTCAGCCAGTGAGGATTTGCCGCTGCTTCAGATCGATCCATATGTTCCTGAGGCATTAGCAGAGAATAAAACAAAGGAAATATCTTATTTTAACAGAGCGCCCAGAAATCTCCCTGTTCTGTATACGGAGGAAGTTGAGATTGATGCGCCTCCGGCTCCGTCAAAGCAGGAATCGAAACCGGCATATATGGTGATCGGTCCTGCGTTTTCTATGGCAATCCCTATGTCCATAGGATGCATTATTGCTATTATCGGCTCTCAGATGTCAGGCAGATCCTCCGGTGTTTTTATGTATACCGGACTCATCACCGCGTTTGGATCTGCACTGCTTGGAGGAATGTGGGCAATCCTGAACCTCAATTATGAGAAGAAGCGCTCCTCAGAGGATGAGATAATTCGTTTTAACGCCTACAGTAATTATCTGATTCAGATTGCTGAGAAAATTCGCGGCATGTATCTGCACAACACAAAAGCGATGAATGAGATGTATCCGTCTGCATCGGAGAGTCTTCGTTACGCAAACAGAAGCCCTGAATTGTGGAATCGAAACAGCACGCATGATGATTTTTTGTATCAGAGACTGGGACTGGGCGATTCGCCCTTTCAGGTGTCGATCAATATTCCTAAAGAAAAGTTTACATTGATCAACGATACCCTGCAGGATAAACCACAGGCGATCAAAAATGAATTCAGTTTCCTGCATCAGGTTCCGATCGGCATAAACATTAGAGAGAATCAGCTGATCGGTCTTATCGGCGGAAAGAATAAAGCCGGCGCTTATTGTATCATGCGCATTCTGACGGCATCTATAGCGGCCAGTCATAGTTATACGGATGTAAAGCTGGTCTATATTTTTGATGAGGAAAACCGGGAGAGGCTGGATAATTGGGAATGTATGCGCTGGCTTCCTCACGTCTGGTCTGAGGATAAGAGCATACGCTTTATGGCGGGAAATGAACTGGAGATCAGGGATATCTTCTTCCATTTGGCAAATGTGCTGCGCGGGAGAGAGGAATATGGAAAAGAAGGCGCCACACCTAAGCCGTATTATGTGATCTTTATTGAGAATACAGCCTGCCTGGAAGGAGAGATGTTATCTAAATACATCTATCATCCCAAAGCAGAATACGGAATGACAACTTTCCTGATGGTTGAATCGTTGTCGCAGCTTCCAAACTCCTGTGAGACCGTAATTGAAAATGACAATTATTATCATGCGGTCTACGACCTTATGGATATCAACAGAACGAAAATGCAGTCCTTTACGCCGGATGCTGTCAGTATAGGGGATCTTGAAGCGTTCGGAAAATCGCTGGCTAATATACAGGTAGAGGAGCTTGAAGAAGGAACGGAGATTCCCGGTTCGATCAGTTTCATGGATATGTACAAGGCGGATTCCCTAAGCGACTTGAATGTATTTGAGAGATGGCGTAAAAACCGAACTTACAACAGTATGCGTGTACCGGTCGGCGTCAAGGCGGGTGGAAATCTCTGCTATTTGGACATCCATGAGAAATTCCATGGTCCTCATGGACTCGTTGCGGGAACCACAGGATCCGGAAAGAGCGAAACTTTACAGACTTATATTCTGTCGCTGGCGGTCAATTTCAGCCCGGAGGATGTAAGTTTCTTCATTATCGATTTTAAGGGCGGTGGAATGGCAAACCTGTTTGCAGGGATACCGCACCTCGCGGGACTGATCAGTAACCTCTCCGGAAACCAGGTCCGCAGGGCTATGATCAGTATTAAGAGTGAGAACTTGCGCAGACAGAGGATATTCGCAGAGAATGGCGTAAACAATATTAACCTGTATACAAGACTGTACAAGAACCATGAGGCAGAATTAGCGGTTCCACATCTGTTTATCATTATTGATGAGTTTGCCGAGCTCAAGAGAGAAGAACCGGAGTTTATGCAGGAACTGATCAGTGTTGCACAGGTAGGGCGAAGCCTGGGAGTACATTTGATACTGGCAACACAGAAACCGAGCGGCACTGTTGACGATAATATCTGGTCTAACTCTAAGTTTAAGCTTTGCCTTCGTGTGCAGGACAGACAGGACAGTATGGATATGCTTCATAAAGCAGATGCTGCCTTTCTGACTCAGGCGGGCAGATGCTATCTGCAAGTCGGTAATGATGAAATATATGAGCTGTTCCAGTCTGGATTCAGCGGCGCGCCTTATACAGAAGGCGGAGATCGGATCTCAAGTGCTGTAGCACTGATCAGCAGATCGGGGAAGACGGATCTCGTCGGAACAAGAAAAAGAGCAGGAGAAAAGAATACACCAATTAAAGGCGGAAAAGAAGAGACGCAGCTTGATGCGGTCATTCGCTATCTTGATAAATGCGCATCAGATGGAGGATATCAGACAAGCAGTCATCTGTGGCTCCCTGTGCTGAAAGACCACATTTATCTTGAAGAATTGGACGGGGTCGGACACAGCTGGGAGAGTGGATATACATCTTCTCTTATTGGCAAGAGGTGGTCGCTTCAGGTCACTGTTGGTATGTATGATGATCCCGAAGAGCAGGCCCAGAGGCCGCTTACTTTGGAATTTCCTTCCTGCGGACATATTGCGCTTTGCGGTACCGTGGTGAGTGGCAAGAGTACCTTTATTCAGACGATGATCTACGGTCTTTTGACTAAGTATTCGCCTGACGAATTGCAATTATACCTGCTGGACTTCAGCAGTCATTTGCTTGCTTGCTTTGAGAATGCACCGCATGTCGGAGGGGTTGTATCGGATAATCAGGAGGATCGTCTGGACAAATTCTTCAATATGACCGCCGATATATTGAACGAGCGTCGAGATACTTTGCAGGGAGGCAACTATACGCAGTATGTTCAGGCATTTGGGATCAAGCTCCCTGCTATTCTCATTGTGATTGATAATTTTGCGGCCTTCAGGGCAAAATGCGGGGATCGTTACGATGAACTTCTGCAGAGACTTGTCAGAGAAGGCGTAGGATACGGCGTTTTCTTAATGATCTCATCACAAGGGTTCGGCCTCTCCGAGATTCCCACAAGACTCGGAGACAGTATCAGAACAGTGATCTCTCTGGAACAGCAGGATAAGTTTAAGTATATGGACGTGCTAAGGAAGTCCAGAATTGAGATCCTGCCTGAGCCGGGAGTTAAGGGAAGAGGTCTCGCAGTTATTGGAGAAAAAGTATTAGAATTCCAGACCGCGCTCAGTATCGAAGCAGAGGATGATTTTGCCCGCGGTCAGGCGCTTCAGAAATTCTCAGAAAAGATCGGAGAAGTCTGGAAGGGGAAAAAGGCCAGAAAAATCCCGAGCATACCGGAAAAACCGGTTCTCGCACTGTTCACACAGGAGAACGGATATGACGATGTCATTCAGACACAGACGTTCCTTCCGGCCGGATACAGGAGAAAAGATGCATCGCTTGTGGGAATCCCGCTTCGCACTACTTACTGTTCTATTGTTTCGGGGCGCGCTCGCACGGGAAAGACAAATACCCTGAAGATCCTGATAGAAGCGGCCGGGCGTATGAATGGCGAGATCGTCATAATAGAAAATCCAAACGGAGACTTCTCACAGTTCCGCGATGAAATAACAAAGTGGAACGCGCGGCACATTACAGATGATAAGGCACTGTTCGCATATTTCGAGAGTCTGATACCGGAATTCAAGAGGCGGAATGCCTTGAAGCATGATTTGATCAAGAAAGGAGACGACGAGGAAACTGTAGGCCTCAGAATGGCACAGGAGAGGCCGATCTTCGTTTTTGTTGATAATCTTGCGGACCTGATCAACATGGTCTACCGGCCTTCGCAGGGTATCGCCCCGATGTCAGGCTTTTTTGAAAACATTATAGAAAAAGGAAAACTGCACAATATCTATTTCATAGCAGGCTTAAAAGTGGAAGATGAACCACTGCTGCTGGGATATAAGGGGTACGTTCTGTTTATTGCCGAAAAGAACGGTATTCATCTTGGAGGTAATCTGCCGGGACAAAAAATCTTTAATTTCCAGAACATTCCTTTTTCAGAAGCATCTAAAACACAGAAAAAGGGATTTGCTTACATCGCCTGTGAAGAAGATGAAGGCGAAGCAATTGTAATCCCGAGTTATAAATAATGAGTTCTCTTTTTGAAAGCACAAAGGAAAAACTATGATTTCGATGCTGATTGCAGACAATCCTGACGCGGAGAGGAAAAGACTGCTGAATGAATCAAAATGGCAGGCGGCGAAGCTGACGGATGATGACTGGTGCTGGATTGAGTGCGGCAGTTCACAAGAACTTACACGATTGATCGCGGAAAACCGTAAGCTTGATCTGATGTGCCTGGATCTGACTATGCAGACCACAGAGCAGGTATTGGAAGCTGCAGAAAGGCTTCGAGGCACATATCCCGTCGCTCACATGATCCTGATCGCAAACAATAAGATATCTCCGGTGAAATATATGCGCCCGGCGATCGGCGCTCAATCACTTTTGCTCAAGCCGCTTGAGGAGGAGTCTGTTAAGGAGGTCCTTGACGAGACAATCCGGAGTTACGTTTCC
>ONHU01000002.1 GCA_900317675.1 uncultured Eubacteriales bacterium | reverse complement strand
GCGGCGCCATGTGCCAGTCAGGCGCCGCTCCCAGCCGTATATTAAGGTGGCAATTATGAAGAAAACTTCTTATGATTTACTGAAGCGCCTCTGCAGCTGCAGCGATGTCTTCTACAGTGATTCCGTTCTTGGCAAGCAGTCTCTCGTAAGGTGCGGATTCGCCGAACTGATCCTGGATTCCGATTCTCTTGACTTTGCCCTTGCCCATCTCAGCAACGACTTCGCATACTGCGCTGCCGAGACCGTTGATGATATTGTGGTCTTCAACGGTGACGATCTTGCCGATCTCCTCAACGCATGCCTTTACTGCATCTACGTCGAGAGGCTTGATTGTGTGCATGTCGAGGACTCTTGCAGAGATGCCTTTTCCTTCAAGGATCTTAGCAGCCTTGATTGCCAGGCTTACTGTATCTCCGTTAGCGATGATTGCTACATCTTTTCCGTCCTGGATCTGATATGCTTTGCCGATCTCGAACTCTACGTCCGGTCCGTATACCTGCTCCATTGCGTCACGGGTAAATCTCAGATACATTGGTCCGTAATTCTCAGCAGCAGCTCTAACGAGCTTGCGTGCCTGGTTGTAATCAGCAGGCATCATGATTGAAATGTTAGGAATTGTTCTGAGGATTCCCATGTCCTCAATTGCCTGATGGGATGCGCCGTCATTTGCAGGTGTGAATCCGCCGTGTGAGCATGCGATCTTAACATTCAGGTTTGTATAGCAGATCTCCTGTCTGATCATTTCACAGATTCTCATTGAACCGAATGCTGCGTATGTTACTACGAAAGGAACCTTTCCGCATGTAGCGAGTCCTGCTGCTACTGCTGCACCGTTCTGCTCAGCGATACCAACATATACTGATCCGGAAGTTCTTTTCTGAAGTCCTGAGTCTTGCAGCTCTTGCCGATATCTATGTCCAGAACAACTACTTCAGGATGATCTTTACCAACTGCTACTATCTCGTCTCCGAAACCATTACGAGTAGGGATTTTTTTCAGTTCACTCATTTTTATATCCTCCTGTTATTCTGTTAAATCAGCTGAGCCTTCAGCTCTTCCATTGCCTGTGCATACTGTTCATCGTTAGGAGCTACTCCATGCCAGCCTACCTGGTTTTCCATGAAGCTTACGCCCTTACCCTTAACGGTTGCTCCGATCAGAGCCTTTGGATTTCCGTTCTGAGCTTCTTCTGAATAGCACCAGTCAAGAGCCTTGCAGACATCTTCCATATCGTTTCCGTTTACATAGCAGACATCCCATCCGAATGCCTTGAACTTCTCGCCGAGATCTCCGTTAGGCATGACCTCGTCGCAGGTTCCGTCGAGCTGCAGGTTGTTAACGTCAACGAATACGATGAAGTTGTCGAGTTTATACTTGTTTGCTGTGTTTGCTGCTTCCCAGATGATTCCTTCCTGGGCTTCGCCGTCTCCGAGTACACAGAAGACCTTGTAGTCCTTCTTGTTCATCTTTCCGCCGAGAGCCATTCCGGCAGCGCATGCCATTCCCTGTCCGAGGGAACCTGTGGAAATATCGATTCCAGGGCACTTGATCATTGATGGATGTCCCTGCAGAGGGGATCCTTCCTTACGAAGAGTGTCAAGCACTTCTTCAGGGAAATATCCGAGTGTTCCAAGGCAGGCATACTGGATCGGGCAGACATGTCCTTTTGACAGGACCATTCTGTCGCGGTCTTCCCACTGCGGGTTCTTCGGATCTACATTCATATACTTGAAGTAGCATGCTGTTACGAACTCAGCAGCTGAAAGTGATCCGCCCGGATGACCGGACTGTGCCTTGTAGATCATGTCTACGACCTTCATGCGCATCTCTGTTGCTTTGTTCTTGAGGTCTTTCATAGAAATGTCATTCATGTGTCTCTCCTTTATTTAACTGGGGATTTAAAATATCTTTTTTGGCATTGCATACTTCGATAACTGTGCTGTGAAAGAAACTTTGTCTTGTGTCAGTTTGTCCTTTGTCTGACATTGTATCCTATGCAAATGTTATCGTGTTCCTGCAATTTAGGCAATTGTTTTTGATAAGAATTAATTATTTAACGAGCTGATCTGTTCCCCCTGCATATGCAGCGGTGCGTTTAACATAATCCGCTGCACAGCTTAGAGGGTACGTAAGGAGATTATAGGTTGCTTTGTTATTCTTTTGTCATTTGTCAGACATTATTATGTAATGCAATATTACAAAAGAGTGTCCCATTTTTCAACAATTTTTCCAATTTTTTGTTGTTTATTATTTTTTTGTCAAGCGATTGACCGCCAGACTCGTTTTTAGCGTTATTCAGGTTCTGAATCTTGTTAATATCACCGGCTGCAGATACTATATATAGTTTTATACTCTCTCTGCTGTCCGCCTTTGATTTTTGCTTTTCCTGATCTGCTAGCCCAGGAGCGGATCAGCGAGCATAAGCATCAGAGGCAGTGTGATGATCGACAGCAGCGTTGTCAGCGCTACGACCTGACACGCATATGGATAGTCCTTGTCATAGAGCTGCGCGTATACCGCAACATTAGCTCCTGTCGGCGTGCTGGCGCCAATGAATACCGTCATCAGGATCTCCGGGCGTACCGGGATAAAATGCAGCGCCAGAAGCGTTACCAGCGGGATCAGTATCAGCCGGACCGCGCTCAGCTTGTACAAGCCGGGCGATGTAAACAGTTTCTTAAGATCCGACTGTGCGAGATATGAGCCCAGGACGATCATCGCCAGCGGAGCATTCAGGGAACTGATGCCTGCTAGAGCCGCCGAAACGACTGCCGGAAGGTGTACCCCGATACCGGTAAAAAACAGGATCAGTCCTATTCCGATCCCCACCAGGATCGGATTGAATATAAGATGCCTGAGTCCGACAGCGGATCTCTCCCCTGTCAGCAGTCCTACTCCGTAAGACCACTGCAGCATGTTCATCATCGCCACCATGCTGACGATCCAGAAGACTGCGTCATCTCCGAGAGCTGCCTGGACAAGCGGTATGCCGATGAATCCGGCGTTGGAGAATGCCGCCCCGAAATTGTCTATCGGTCTGTCCCTGAAAAGCAGCTTTGCGATGGCCATCGCTATGACCAGACTGAGCGCGGTCACAAATGCGCTCTGGAGCAGTTCAATGATCCTGCTCATGCTTCTTTCAACACAGAAACTGTTGACCAATACAACTGGTATGACAAGCCAGACCAGGAGCGTCGCGATATCCCGGCTCCCTTTATAGGTCATCTTTTCTGTCTTGAAGAGGCAGTAACCTGCAGACATGTACAGAAACATTACTACAGTCTGTCTGAATACGATATATGCTGTCCCCATAGGCTGTCTTCTATTTTTTTGGGTAAAATAATGGGGCAAACCATCAAAAGTGTCTGCCCCCTTTTATAATCTGATTATTTGTCAAGATACAGTGACTGCTTTGCAAGAACAAGATTGAGAATCATGTCATTGCAAGGAGTCGGAATTCCGTATTCCTTTCCGAGTTTGGAAACTGCGCCGTTGATGATCATGATCTCTGTCTCGCGATGATTTCTTACAGCCTGAACCATTGAGCTGACTGTCTCGTCAGTTTTGCGAGAAACATCATATGCGTGTTCGAGTTCTTCTTCATAATCCAGTGTGCATCCGCTGGCATTAGCTACCTCAATCGCTTCCTTGATCAGCATCTTTGCGAGCTCGTTAGCATATCTGTTTTTGCTGATGAATCCGTTAGGTGTCTCGAGCAGTGCGCTTACACCGTTGATGCATACATTAGCGGACAGCTTGTGCCAGATAGCGTTAAGAACGTTCTCATGTACATCGACCTCAAGGCCGGCTTCGCGGAATGCTTCAGCAACTTCCTCAACCTTTGCCATAGGAGCCTTAGGTGATCCCATGTTGGTAGCGCCGTAACCGGTATGGCTGACATGACCCGGCTCGATCGGTGTTGCGCCGAACGCAGTGTTTCCTATGATGATCTGTTCTTCAGGAACGACCTTAGCGATCTCATCATAGTTACCATAGCCATTCTGCAGGCACAGAATCATTGTATGGTCATCGATCATTGGAAGAGCATTGCGTACAGCTGCTTCCAGGAACTTGTAGTGAACGAATACGATGAGCAGATCTACAACGCCGATCTCTTTAGGATCAGTTGTAGCAATCGTCGGGAAATAAGCAACAGTCTCGCCATTTCCGTATCCAGGTGTGTTTCTGTCAATAAGAATTCCGTGCTTCTTGATGTTTTCTATAACTGGTTCATAAGTGTCCAGAACACATACTTCATGCTTTGAAAGAAGGAAACTTGCGTAGCAGCTTCCGATAGCTCCACATCCGACAAATCCGATTCTCATAATCAATAGTCCTCCGTTTCTGATAATGACTTTATGGATTAGCTTGGGTATTAATTTCTCTTTGTCCTTTGTCTGACATACGACACTTGTATTGTACTTTAAGATTCTTTTTTCAGCAAGCGAAAACTACAAAAATTATTTATTTAACGAAATTTTTCGTAAACAAAAGCAGGAGCGCATGTTATTTTCTCCGCTTACGCTCCTGCTGCTACTATATGTCGTTGTTTCTCCGTTACTGTTTTCTACCGGTAGACTGGGATGATTCTTTCTGCTTTTGGTCTGTTTTCTACTATACTATATGCTTCAGAACACAAGCTGCACGAGCAGCATATATACTGCTGTCCCGCAAAGTATGCTTATGATAGGCTGCCGCTTCCATATCTGAAGGATCACCACACAAGCAGCAGCGATCAGTTCAGGTATCCCATGTGTTCCCGACGCAAGTTCAACATCCTTAAGACAGTATATGACCAGCATCCCTATGATCGCCGGAGGCAGTACCTCGCCGAGGTAACTGATGTACGCCGGGACGCGGCGGCGGAACACTATAAAAGGAAGAAACCGGAGCATCATCGTCACGGACGCCATTACAGAAATGAGGATCGCCGCTCTCATATCGCATCCTCCTATTCTAATCTACAGCCCAAGCGAAATCAACCGAAGCTGTAACCATCCGCTCTGCTATCGTCCCCCCGCCTTCGCCGGAAAAGCGAAAAGCAGGCAGCCGCGCTGCTGCGCACCTGCCTGCCTTGTGATCGTTTTGCCGTTTCCCCGGGTCTTCCCGGATGAAACAGAATCTATTTTGTTCCGAAGATCCTGTCTCCTGCGTCTCCCAGACCAGGTACGATGTAAGCGTTCTCATTGAGCTTCTCGTCCTTGGCTGCGATGAAGATGTCTACATCCGGATGCGCTTTCTCGAGAGCGTCGATTCCTTCAGGAGCTGCGATGAGGCACATGAAGCTTATGTCCTTTCCGCCTCTCTTCTTGACGAAATCAACAGCTGCAATAGCGCTTCCGCCTGTAGCAAGCATCGGATCTACGATGATGACTCTTCTCTTGTCGATATCTTCAGGAAGCTTGCAGTAGTATTCTACAGGTTCCTTTGTCTCAGGATCTCTGTACAGTCCTACGTGTCCAACCTTGGCATTCGGAATGATCTCGAGCATGCCGTCTACGAATCCCAGTCCCGCTCTCAGGATAGGAACTACAGCTACGTCCATTCCTGCCAGCTTTTTGACGGTAGTCTTGCAGATAGGAGTTTCGATTTCAACGTCCATTGTCGGAAGGTCTCTTGTGACCTCAAAAGCCATCAGCATCGCTACCTCTCTTGCGAGATGTCTGAATTCCTTGCTGGTAGTGTTCTTGTCTCTCATCAGTGAGACCTTGTGCTGGATCAGCGGATGATCGAATACCATTATTTTAGCCATTACTAAGTTCCTCCGTTCGTTTGTGTTTTATAACTGCTGTTCTGTCCCTATCCCGTTACTGACGGTTCTATTTTACTACGTCATAACCTGCGCTTTTGAGCATGCGGTTCATGACACTGAATCCGAGGCCCGACTCCTCAAGCGTCCGTATGAGTATGAGGTCATATCCCTGTCTGTCAAATTTTCTGAGGTCTGCAAAAAGGTCGTGTGCAGCCGTACGCTCGTTGCCTCTGTAGTCGAGCACTGCAGGCTTCATGCCGTTATGTATCGCCTCGATGCCGATTGCTTTTGCTTTTTCGGTAAATTCCTCCCGGTTTCCTTCGATCAGCACCACCTTGGCCTTAGGCGAATAATGGCGGTATTTCATTCCGGGCGACTTTGGCTTGAAGTCTGTATCTGCTACTCCGTCTTCCGGATCCGCGGTTTCCGCCGGCTTTTCCAGTAAGCCGTTATAGTAAACGACTTCCCGGCCAAGGGCTTCTGTCAGCTGCTCTTTTGTTACGATGCCCGGTCTGAGTATCGTCGGGACCTCTCCGGTCAGATCAAGTACCGTGGATTCTATCCCGACTTCACACTGCTCTCCCATGATGACCGCGTCTATGCGTCCGTCCATGTCCTCGAGCACATCCTCTGCTGTGGTCGGACTTGGCTTTCCGGAGAGATTGGCGCTCGGAGCTGCGATCGGTCTGAGCGAAGCTGCGATCAGCATGTATGCTGTCCGGTTGGACGGCATCCTCACAGCGACTGTATCGAGCCCTCCCGTCGTAGCGTCCGGAACCGCGTCTGACTTGTGAAAGATCATGGTCAGAGGTCCGGGCCAGAAAGCATCCATTGCCTTAACTGCATCTTCTGAAAGGGATCCGAGCCCGCCTCTGATCAGAGGCTCGAGATCTTCACGCTCAGCTATGTGAACGATCATCGGATTGTCAGATGGTCTGCCTTTTGCGGCATAGACGGATCTGACAGCCTCTGCATCAAGAGCATTGGCCCCCAGGCCGTAAACCGTCTCGGTGGGAAAAGCCACCAGTCCGCCGTACCGGATGATGTCTCCCGCCCTGAGTATATCCTCTAGCTCTGTTGTTAATCTTTCTGTCGTCATTCGCTGCTCTGTGAAGTGTGCCGGATGGGTATCAAAGGGCACATCGTAATAATTTTATAATAATCTTAATATCTTAGCCGAAATCACGCATTTTTTCTGCCTGATCAGCAGTGATGAGGCCGTCTACCGCTTCATCGATATCCCCGTCGAGGAACTGCTCAAGCTTGTAGAGTGTGAGGTTGATCCTGTGATCGGTCACTCTCCCCTGCGGGAAGTTGTAGGTTCTGATACGTTCCGATCTGTCTCCGGATCCTACCTGGCTTCTTCTGTCTGCGGAGATCTTGTCGTTCTGCTCCTGAACCATTTTGTCGTAGAGTCTTGCCTTGAGGACTCTCATGGCCTTCTCTCTGTTCTGGATCTGGGATTTTTCATCCTGGCATGTAACGACGATTCCGGTTGGCAGATGTGTCATTCTTACGGCCGAGTCTGTAGTGTTGACGCACTGGCCGCCGTTTCCTGAAGCTCTGTATACATCAACCTTGACATCGTTAGGGTTGATCTCGACTTCCACATCATCGACTTCCGGCAATACCGCTACTGTCGCTGCGGATGTGTGGATGCGTCCGGATGATTCGGTCTCAGGTACTCTCTGTACTCTGTGTACGCCTGACTCGAACTTGAGTCTTGAATAAGCGCCTTTACCTTTTATCATGACGACCGCTTCCTTGATCCCGCCGATACCGGTGTCGCTGATCTCGATGATCTCAGCTTTCCATCTGCGGCGCTCAGCATATCTCAGATACATTCTCAGGAGATCGTTTCCGAAGAGAGCAGCTTCCTCCCCGCCTGTGCCCGCTCTTATCTCCAGGATGACGTTCTTGTCATCGTTAGGGTCCTTAGGCAGCAGGAGAACCTTGAGGTCTTCCTGGGCTTTTGCCATCTTGTCCTCAAGTTCCTTGGCTTCTTCCTTAGCCATTTCCTTCATCTCTTCGTCGTCTTCAAGATCCATGATCTCTCTCGCGTCAGCAAGGTCGCTCTGCATCTTTCTGTACGCTTCATAGGACTTGACGATCGGCTCGATCTCAGCCATTTCTTTCATGTATTTCTGCCATGTCTTCTGATCGGATATGACAGCAGGGTCAGCAACCTTCTCGCTGAGCTCCTGATATTTTTCCGTAATAAAGTCTAACTTGTCAAACATTATTCTTATTACCTTTCTGTTCTCATTCCAAACCAATTTATTATACACAAAAAATGTCATTTGATACAGCAATTCACATATTCTTCTTGTTTTTTCTTGTCCTGAAGACCGCTTCGGACGCATGGTATCCGGGAGGATCTGTGTGCAGCACTATATTTTATACAAAAAAATGTATAAATATGCTTGCATCCGTTATATATTTCCCCTATTATTGTCCTAACTATATTGTTGAAAAATACGGAGGATCACAAGTTGTATAAGGTCTTTGTCGATGGGGGTCACGGCACGACAGGGCTGAGGATCAGTGAATATTTATGTAATGATCCTGAGATAAACCTGCTCGCCATCGATCCTGCGGATAGAAAAAACACAGAAAAGCGCCTTGAAATGATCAGTGAAGCTGATGTCAGTATCCTGTGTCTTCCGGACAAGGCATCCGAAGAGATCGCTCTTCTTGCGCCGAAGGATGCAGCGCTGATCGATACTTCCAGCCGCCACCGCACAAGCAAAGGCTGGACCTACGGGATGCCGGAGCTGGCTCCCGGACAGAGGGATCTGATCCGCAACAGCACCAGAGTCGCCAACCCGGGATGTCATGCCAGCGGTTTCATCCTTCTGACAAGACCGCTTGTTGATGCCGGGATCATCGGAAAAGACGCTCTTCTCAGCTGCTTCTGCGTGACCGGCTACTCAGGCGGAGGAAAGTCAATGATCGCGCGCTATGAAGATCCGGCCAGACCGTCTGAACTTGACTCGCCTGCGCAGTACGCGCTCACACAGAGTCACAAGCATCTACCTGAGATGGTCGCGATGACCGGCCTTACATACGAACCGTGCTTCAGTCCGGTCGTAGGTGATTTCTACAGCGGCATGGTCATGACCGTCCAGCTCCACGCTTCTCAGTTTGAGACGAAGGCTTCAGCAGACGACATTCGCGAAGTGCTCAGATGCAGATATGCCGGTGAGCCTCTTATAACAGTAAAAGACACAGATCCGCCCGGCGGTTTCATGTATTCTGACCGTCTCTCCGGATCGGCTTCGATGGCTCTGTATGTATCCGGCAATGACGAACGGATCCTGCTGATGGCAGAATATGACAACCTGGGGAAAGGCGCTTCCGGCGCCGCTCTGCAGAATCTGAACATTATGCTCGGCAGGGAAGAGACAACAGGCCTTATATAATATTGAAGAAAAGGGGGAACAGTAATGATAAAAGTCATCAGCGGCGGAGTCACCGCAGCTAAGGGATTCAAAGCAGGAGGAGTTTACAGCGGTATCAGAAATAATGCGGACAAGACAGATCTTGCTCTCATCGTAAGTGAAGTTCCGGGAAATGCCGCTGCCGTATATACCAAAAACAAAGTCAAAGCGGCTCATATAGCTGTCACCAGAAGACACATCGCAGACGGCGTGGCTCAGGCCATTCTCTGCAACAGCGGAAACGCTAACACATGCACGCCTGACGGCGAGGAAGTCGCTGAAGCAGCTACCGCGATCGCTGCAAAATGCCTCGGCATCAAAAGCGAAGATGTTTTGCCTGCAGCTACAGGCGTCATCGGCGTGCCGCTTCCGATCAAGCCTTTCGAAGATTCGATGCCGGCTCTGGTCAGCTCTCTTTCTGCTGACGGATCAGCGGACGCAGCGCTTGCGATCCTCACAACAGATACATATATCAAGGAATACGCCGTTCAGTTCGAAACCGGCGGCAAGACCTGCACGCTCGGCGGGATCGCCAAGGGAAGCGGTATGATCCATATCAACATGGGCACAATGCTGAGTTTTATCTCAACTGACTGCGCGATCAGCAAGGAGCTTGTCAGCAAGGCTCTTCACGATGAGATCGCAGACAGCTACAACCAGGTAAGTGTTGACGGTGACTCTTCCACCAATGACACTGTCGTAGTGATCGCAAACGGACTTGCCGGCAATCCTGAGATCACCGAAACAGACGAAGACTACAAGACTTTCTGCGAGGCTCTTCATGTCGTTGCTGTAGAGCTTTCGAAAATGATCGCCGGCGACGGCGAGGGATGCACAAAGCTTCTCGAAGCGCATGTGTCAGGCGCGCCTGACAAGGAGACCGCAAGACTCGTCTCCAAGAGCATCATCTGCTCTTCGCTTTTCAAGGCTGCCGTCTTCGCCTCTGACGCGAACTGGGGCCGCATCCTCTGCGCGATCGGCTATACCGATGCTGAGTTCGATGTTTCGGATATCGATGTGTCCGTCAAATCAGAGGCCGGAGAAGTCCTTGTATGCAAAGCCTCTGCATCGATCCCGTTCGACGATGATTTTGCGACCGAGATCCTTTCGAAGAAACACGTCACAGTCGAAGTCGATCTGCATGACGGAGATGCGGACGCATACGCATGGGGATGTGATCTTACATACGACTATGTGAAGATCAACGGATCCTATCGTTCATAGGACGTCAGAAAACAGGACTGAAAAGGAAGTAACAGAATGGTAAATCAGAAATACATGGAAAAAGCCAGCGTCCTCATCGAGGCGCTGCCATATATACAGAGATTCAACCGCAAGATCATCGTAATCAAGTACGGCGGAAGCGCTATGCTTGATGACGAGCTGATGAAGCATGTGATCGAAGACGCTGTCCTGCTCAAGCTCGTAGGCTTCAAGCCTGTGATCGTACACGGCGGCGGCAAAGAGATCAGCAGCTGGATGCGCAAGACCGGTATCGAACCGAATTTTATCGAAGGACTTCGAGTGACGGATGCGGATACACTTGAGATCGCGGAAATGGTTCTTGGCAAGGTCAACAGCGATCTGGTCACGCTGGCACAGCAGCTCGGTGTCCGCGCATGCGGGATCTCCGGTAAGGACGGCAGACTCCTCACAGTCCGCAAGGCTTCGCCGCAGGGACTGGATATCGGATATGTCGGGGAGATCACGAATGTAGATACCAAGATCATCATGGATCTGCTTGCCAACGATTTCCTGCCTATTATCTATCCGATCGGAATGGACGAGAGCGGACACTCTTACAACATCAACGGAGATCACGCCGCGGCAGAGATCGCGCAGGCACTCCAGGCTGACAAGCTTACGTTCCTGACGGATACTTCAGGAGTATATATGGATCCTGATGACCCGGATTCTTTTATCTCCGAACTGAGCATCGCTGAAGCGGAGCAGCTGATCGAGAAAGGTACTATCTCAGGAGGCATGATTCCTAAGATCCGCAACTGCATCCATTCCGTTGAGAGCGGAGTCAACAGAGTACACATTCTTAACGGCAGCATTCCTCACTGTCTCCTGCTTGAGATCTTCACCGACAGAGGTGTCGGAACTGTGATCCTCAAGGACGGCGAGAGATATTACAAAGAAGGGAGCAGCTTATGATGGACCGCACCCAGCTTAAAGAAAACGATCTGAAGTATATCGTCCATACTTATAACCGCTACGACATCGTGATCGATCATGCAGAGGGCGCTGTTCTGACTGATGTGAACGGCCGGAAGTACTATGATCTGTGCAGCGGCTACGGGGCAAATTCTCTAGGTTACGGCAATGACGCATGGCTTGAGGCAGTGACTGCGCAGCTTCACAAGGTGCAGCATACATCCAATCTGTATTATTCTGAACCGGGTGTGATGCTTGCGGAGAAGCTCGTGAAGAGAAGCGGACTCAGCAAGGTCTGGTTCGCTAATTCCGGCGGCGAGGCTAACGAAGCCGCGATCAAGACAGCAAGAAAGTACGGAAACACCCTTGCTGACCACAGGAAGAATACGATCATCTCGCTGAAGAAATCTTTCCACGGAAGGACCATCGCTACTGTTACAGCGACAGGTCTAGCTGAGGCGCAGGAGGTCTTCGCCCCTCTCGCTCCGGGATTTATCCATGCAGAGGTAGATAATATCGCTCAGCTCGAAGAGCTTACAGCTAAGTACGATCCATGCGCCTTCCTGATGGAGCTTGTCCAGGGAGAAGGCGGAGTGCACGCGCTTGACAGGGCCTTTGTCTCTGCTGCCGCCGGGCTGTGCAAAGACAAGGACATCCTCTTCATAGACGATGAAGTCCAGGCGGGCATCGGGCGCACCGGGACCCTCTTCGCTTTTGAGCAGTATGATATAATACCGGATATCGTGTCTTTTGCCAAAGGCATCGGCGCCGGTCTTCCGATAGGCGGCATCATCTGCAGTCCTAAGACCTGTGACGTACTGGTCCCGGGAGATCACGGTTCGACTTTTGGCATGAATCCTGTCGCCTGCGCGGGAGCGTGCGTCGTGCTCGATACTCTGGATGAGGCTTTCCTCGAAACATTAAGAGCAAAAGCAGCCCGCCTCAGGAGCGCTCTTTCAGACATGAAGTCTGTAAGCGGTCTTGACGGACTCGGCATGATGGTAGGCATCGACCTTAAGGACATGAGCGGAAACGAGGCTGTCAGCCGCCTGATGGAAGAAGGTGCTCTTGCTATACCTGCGCAGGACCGCCTGAGACTTCTGCCTCCTCTGACGATAAGCGACGCAGAGCTCGATGGAGCGATAGCCGTCCTGAAAAAAGTACTGGACTGACATAATATAAACCTGAGCCAAGCCCTGCCGGAATTCCGGCAGTTATGATAACACGGGAGTTAAGAGATTATGAAGATCGATCTGAAAGGAAGAAGCTTCCTTACACTAATGGATTTTACACCGGAGGAAATCAGGTACCTGCTTGACCTTGCTCACGATCTGAAGGCAAAGAAAAAATCCGGGATAAAGGGAACTGCTCTCACCGGCAGGAATATAGTTCTGCTGTTCGAAAAGACTTCGACGAGAACCCGCTGCTCTTTTGAGGTCGCAGCTTTGGATGAAGGCGGCGGAGCTACCTATCTCGATCCGAAGAGTTCGCAGATGGGCAAGAAGGAAAGCATCGCAGATACTGCCAAAGTGCTCGGCCGCTTTTACGATGGGATCGAATACAGAGGCTACAGTCAGGAGGTCGTCGAAGAGCTCGCTGCCAATGCCGGCGTGCCTGTATGGAACGGGCTTACGGATGTCGATCATCCTACGCAGATCCTTGCCGATATTCTCACGATAGAAGAGCATATCGACAAGCCTCTCAGCGAAGTCAAAGTCGTATTTGTCGGAGATATCAGAAACAATATGTCCTACGCGTGGATGTACGGATGTGCCAAGATGGGTATGAAATTTGCCGCATATGGTCCTGCCGAGCTCGCAGAGCAGGTCGACAGCGATGTGCTTGCCAAGGTAAGCGCCGTCGCAGCAGAGACAGGCGCCGAGATCGTTGTCAGCTCCGATCCTTCCTGTCTTGAGGGTGCGGATGTCATCTATACCGATATCTGGGCTTCAATGGGAGAGGAAGATCAGATCCCTGAGAGAGTCCGTCTCCTCTCTCCTTTCAAGGTCACAGAAGAGATGATGGCACAGACCGGAAACCCTGATTGCCTCTTCATGCACTGTCTGCCGTCTTTCCATGATTTCAGGACAACCATGGCAGCGGAGCAGATGGCTCTCGGATACGACATACGTGAAGTAACTGAGGAAGTGTTCTCCGGAAAGAATTCCGTGGTATTCGACGAGGCAGAGAACCGGCTTCACTCCATCAAAGCAGTCGTAGTCGCCACCATCGGAGACCTGAGCTGATAATCGTAAGTCTGCAATAAACAACAAGACCGGAGCAATTTGCTCCGGTCTCCTTTTGTTCTGTGTTGATTACAGGTTGTACTTGTTCTTGAACTTCTCAACACGGCCGCCTCTGTTAGCAAACTTCTGCTGGCCTGTGAAGAATGGGTGGCACTCACTGCAGATGTCTACTCTCATCTCGTCCTTGTTGGAGAGAGTTGTGAATGTATTCCCACATGCGCAAGTAACTTTACATTCCTTATAATCAGGATGGATTCCTTCCTTCATGTTGGTACCTCTTTCTGTAATTTATATAGAAACGTTTCTTCGCTGCCCCGCTGTACACACTCATCAGCAGATGATGTCCGTCAAAGCGACAGCTCGATAAATATATCACTCAAACTGCATTATTTCAAGGGTTTTATCAAAAAATTATCCTTTGAATTCTTTCTTTTCTTTTCCGAAGTGGAGTTCCTTGAGTCCTTCAACTTCATCGCAGATCTCTTTGAGGCTGCAGCTGTGGCAGTCTGTCGCCATTCCTTCGAGGATCTTGGACAGAGTCTTGGTGATGTCTCTGACTTTTTTGGCATCCTTCTTCATCTCAGCATAATCCGCGTCATCCACTGTAGCGAAGATAAGCTTTACTGCAAGGACGTCGGGATTCTTTTTGAACTGAGTGATATAGGAGTTTCCGACCTGCTCAAACGTGATGCCCTTCCTGACTGCTTCCTTAGATACTCTTACCTGCTCACGGAAACTGTCAGAAGATGATCTGATCATATAGCCCTTAGGATATACGTGATATTTTACAAAGTCGATATCCTGGATCGCTCTGAAGAGCGGTTCGGTATCCTCCTCATTCTCTCCGGCGAGATCACTGACCTTAATGATCGCGATTCTGGCAAAAGGAACGCTTCCTCTGATCTCTCTGAGGTCTCTTCCGTATACCAGGATCTCATCCTTGTCCACATAGTCACCTGATGTGACACAGGCGTAGTTGACTGCAGGCTTGTTATCCCCGCCGAGCTCGTACGCGGACTCTTTGAGCATGACGAGCTGGTTGCCGCCTACATCCTCCCAGGTTTTATCAGGGTCATAGTCATAGCGTCTTGGCGCAGAACTGCCAAGCAGGCCGTCGATCTTGTCGATTATAGAATTATACAGTTCCATTATTATCCCTCTTTATTATCTCGTCGATACATCGATCTTAACATTATCTGTCCGCTTCTTCGTTTTGATGTTCCGCACCGCCGGCTGGTATGCCGAGCCATCGGTTCACATCACTTCTGCATTGCGTGCAGCGGACTTTTATTGAAAACTGTACATGAAACGGCGAAAAAGCCCTTGATATGTACAATAAATCTCTCTGCTTATCTGTTTTCAGAGCATTAATGCATTATAATTTCTGCTTTTCACATAATAACAGCTGATAATCGCTCTATCATGCCCTTATACGGGCAAAAAACTCCTTAGTTGGAATGTGATTCTTCTCTTTCACCCCGGCAGCCCGGTTCCGGCTGCAAAGTATTGTACACAGAAGCGTCATTTCCGGCTTTTCATGTACAATCTTTTCGCAAACTGCTTTTGTGCCGTGATATCCCGCAAGCTGACCTGCTTATTCCGGTACCCGCTCATTGCACATTATTGATCACTGCAATAATTTCTATTATATTAGCGCCCTCACGCCTGTAAACGTGAGGGCGCCTATGCATGATTAAGAATTTTAGAACTTGATGTCTACCGGTTTACGGTCGAAGATCTCATTGACTCTTGCATATGACCAGGCGAGCAGCTTCTGGTCGAGGTTGAGCATATAGACCGTAAAGAGTGCGCCTGTTGCGATGCAGCCGATCTTGACTGTTGTGCCGACTACCCTGCATACAGGACATTTTTTCTTTTTTGCCATGTTGTGCTCCTTTCAGTTCTTCCGTCTGCGGTTTAGTCTGCAGAACGGATCTGTCTGATATAGCCCCGGCGGACTACTTTGCCTGTCCCTTCTGGCGAGCGAATTCAGCAGCACCAAGTGCTCCCATCAGCTGCGGGTCAGTCTTGAGGTTGATGACCTTGAGCTTGAGTACGTGCTCGATCGCGTCCTTGAGTCCGTCGTTCTTAGCGCATCCGCCTGTCAGTGTGATGGAGTCAGTAGCGCCGGCCTTCTTAGCCATTACGAAGCATCTCTTAGCTACAGCCATCTGGATTCCAGCAGCGATCTCGTCCATTGGCTTGTTTTCGCCTACGAGAGTGATAACCTCGGACTCTGCGAATACTGTGCACTGTGCAGTGATAGGAATTACGTTCTTAGCTGTCAGTGAGAGCTTTGAGAACTCAGGAAGAGTCATTTCGAAGGATCTTGCCATTGCTTCGTAGAATCTGCCCGTTCCGGCTGCGCACTTATCATTCATAGCGAAGTTCTTAACTGTTCCGTCAGTATCAACTGCGATACCCTTAACGTCCTGTCCGCCGATATCGATGATAGCCTTTACGGATGGGTCTGTTACGTGAACGCCCATAGCGTGGCAGGAAATCTCGGAGATGTTTTCGTCAGCGAAAGGAACCTTGTTACGTCCGTAACCTGTTCCGATGAGGTAAGCGAGTTCCTTTGAGGACTTGAGGCCAACCTTGCCGAGAACCTCATCCATAGCAAGTTTTGCGCTTGCCTCTGAATTGATCTTGCTCTTGATAGTGGTATCAGCTACCATCTTGCCGTCCTCATCAAGAATAACTGCCTTTGTATAAGTTGAACCTACATCACAGCCGCCATAATATTTCATGATTCTTTCTCTCCTTCTTTTTGAATAAAAGTACTATTCTGCCCACATTATATTCAGTACCGCGGGCATTGTAAACTATTTTTTAACAATTGGTCAGTCTAGAGTCTCTTCAACGTCAGGCGACGTCAGAGCTTAGCACCGCTGCCCCTTCTTTATGCATGTATATTTGCTGTGCGAGGGGCTTGCTGACAGCTCATTTACATTCCAAGCTCGTCGTCGAAGTCGCAGAGTGTCGGGTCTACAGGCTCAGCTCTCATGACTGTCCTCATGTATTCGTTGACCTTGTCTCTCATGGACTTTCTGGAGACTGTTCTAGGGTCCATCTCTGCTCTCCAGTCTTCGACCTGTCTCCACATCTCGTCAACTACGTTGTGGTATCCGCCGTTGGTATGTCTTCTCATTACCATTCTTTCGTAGAGCCTTGCCAGATCCATCAGAGCCTCTTCCTTGTCCTCTGTCTCGAGAACCTTGGTGAAGTTGAGGGATTCCATCTCTACGAGGATGTCGATACCCCAGCAGTTAGCAAGCCAGTTACTGAAGTTAGCATAGTAGTGTGCAGGGCAGGACCATACGATTCCTCTGTAGCGCATCTTGTTGCGCCATGCTTCCTCGCGTCTCTCATAACCCTTCATCATGATGTCATTGACCTTTTCAAAAGTCTTGATGACACGAGGGTCAGCTCCGCCGTCCATTTCGTAGTTCCACTTACGGAACAGTTCGTAGGAAGGTCCGATGATCTGCGGATAGTCAGTCTTGTTGACTTCCCACTTCTGCAGCTCATATGCAGTTTCCTCGTTGAAACGCTTCATCTGCTTGAAGTAAGCATCCCAGCTCCACTTAGCGCCTGTGACTTTCTCAACAAACTTGATGCAGCCCTTGATGTCTTCAACAGCATCCTGCGTTGTCTCTTCGTATTCGTATCTGACAGGGAATGTCAGGTGATATACCGGCAGATCCGGGAATCTTCTTGACATGTATTCAGAAGCCATTACCGAACCATCGCAAGGCATCGAACTTGAAATAAAGCATGATCCCATGTGCGGCAGAGCGTCGATTACGAGAGCTCCGCATTCTGAGCTTGGTACCGGGCAGGTATCAGCAGGGAGACCGAAACTCTCAACAGCGTCGATATAAGGAACGCACGTGAGCTGGTCGATCTCGGATACCAGGAATACCGGCATCAGCTGGTAAGGGATACCGAGGAGATCAGGGAATCCTGCCATGATCTGTCCCATTGTCATCTCGTCGAAGAGTACGACCTTCTTGTTGAGTGCTGCGGAGTTACCGTTCTTCTTGTCACACTTAGCGAGGAATACCAGGTTCTCAGCTACATAACGGAAGATGTCATATGTCATCAGGTGCGACATCTTCAGAGCGCTTCCCTTCTGTCCGGAGGTGTTCTTGTCCATGAAGCCTACGCAGCAGAAATATGAGATCATCCATCTGTAGTAGAATGTCGAGTTGAGCGCCGGGATAAGGTCTCTGCTGAATGTGGTGAGCAGCATAAGCCACATCTTGCCCCATCTGTAGAAGTCATATGCTGTATCTGCAGCGCCTCTCCACTCTCTTCTTACAGGAACCATGTCACCCTTGCGGTAGAGCTTACCGAGAGTTCTCTCTCCGTAGAGGAAGACCTCCTTGCGCTCTTCCGGGCTCATCTCTTTTGCCTGTCTGATCTCAAGTGCGCATCTTGCAAGGTCGTCCTTGCACCTGTCAACCTGCTTAGCGCAGAAGCCCTTGATGTCGGCTTCCTTGGTCATCTCCATGATGATCTTGCCGACTTCCATGAGGTTCTTGCCCTGCGCCTTGAAGTCCATATTGTCCTTGCAGCGCCAGAATGCAGGATTCGGATATTTTACTTTGCCCTTTGCGGCTGCTTTCTTAGCTTTGAGTTCCTTCTTCTCGGCAAGAGAATTCCTGATGCCTAATAATTCTGTTGTCAGTACCATTACTTCTTGCCTCCTTTCTGGATCTTCTTGATCTCCAGCGATTCAACGAACGCCTGGAATCTAGTTCTGAGCTGTCCGGATCCTCTTGCGTTGTACAGTCTGTCTATGGACAGTACCGGCCAGCCGTATTCTTCTGCCATGATGTGGCTGACGAGGGCTCTTTCAAATCCCCAGAAATCGCAGTACTTCATCTGCTCGTAGATGATGCCGTCTGCCTTGAATTCCTTCGCCAGTCTGTCAGCAGTTTCTCTTCTCTGTTGTACTTTGTTGTCTGCGATATAACGAGCGCACTCAGAAGTATTCATATAGTGGCGAACGATCTGCGGAAGTGCGTCTTCCTTATCTGAAAGCTCGATCACTTCTCTGCCAGGGATCGATCCGAAGCAATGTCTGTCGAATACCACTCTTGCTCCCGCATCCTCGATCATCTTGGTGAACTCAGGATCATCGATCTCAGAACCCACGATGCCGACTCTTGCTCTCGGCAGTTTCTCATCCGGTTTTCTCTTCCTGAGCTCCTCAAGAGTCTCCTTGAGATAAGGAAGTATCAGATACTTAGGGCATGTGTAGGAGACAAGATTGATCACATGGAACTCGTATCCTGTGATAACAGGGTTGTCTGCCTTACGCATCTCGCTGATCTCCTGGATGACCTTGCAGACTTCATTGTGCATTGCGACTGCTTCACGGATCTTGGCGTCTGAGATATCTGTTCCCAGATTCTCCTGCATTGCCGGCAGGAGTCTTGCCTCAAACTGTCTCTGCATGTGTCTGTAGGAGAATTCCTCTGTCTTGTAAGGAACGTCCAGGATAGGCAGGAAGAAATGATCCTTGTTGTTGCACTTGAGTATGCCGAAGTGCTCGTAGAATCTGTTCATCATCGAACAGGCATCGACTGCCGCAAGTCCGTCCAGGAACTGATATCCTCCCTCGATAGCCCTCTCCAGCAGAGCGCGTGCAAATTCACATACATAGTTCGACATATAATATGTGGAAATGTCGACCGATCCTGTTCTAGGAGCACGCAGTCTCACCGACACGCAGTTGTCAACGTTCAGGAGAACTTCAGGAATGTGATAGCAGGTATAACCCATGATCATCTTGCCGTCTTTCCTGGCCTGTTCCACCAGCTCATTGTCTGCGTTGTCCAGAAGGTTCTCGAAGTAGATTAAATGCTTCAAGTCTTTCAATGTAAAAACCTCCCTCTCTTATAAAGCGCCTTGGCCGCAGGGAAAAGCTCCCTCTGCCGCCCCGGCTAAATTATCTGCATCTTCTTGAGGGCTTCCCTGGTCCCTTTCATGACCGGAGAATCCTCCGGCAGATCGAAGACGCTGATGCCCATTATATCGTTGTCGGAGTGGGCCTTGTCATCAGGGATGTATGCAAGGACCTCTGCCGATTCGATCTTAATATATGGTATGGATTCTTCCTTGACCCTGTTGACGATGACTCCGCACTTGTCGTACATCACCAGTTCGTCAGCAACGGACTTGATCGTATCCACTACCTTGCAGCCTTTGCGGCTCGGGTCTGTGATGAGGAAAAGGTGTGTGACCTTTTCCATGACGCGGCGGTTGATCTGCTCGATCCCGGCTTCGCCGTCTATCACCACATAGTCGAAATCATTAGCCAGAAGGCTGATGACCTCTTTGAGATATGCGTTTACCTTGCAGTAGCATCCGGCAGCCTCAGGTCTTCCGATGGCAAGAAAACTGAATCTGTTCTCTTCGACCATTGTATCGAAGATCCTGAACCTTGCTTCGTTGAGCATCTCGATCGCTTCCTTCGGACGTCCGTCCTCGACGCTTCCGACGATCTTCTTGCGGATCCCGTCAAGAGTGTCTGTAGGCTCTACTCCGAGAGCTGTAGTAAGCCCGATCGCCGGATCAGCATCGATCGCCAGGATCCTTGCGTCAGGGTATTCCTCTGTGAGGATCCTGACCATAGCCGAGCTGATCGACGTCTTTCCGACGCCGCCTTTGCCTGCAACTGTTAAAATTTTGGTGTCACGTGTTTCTGACATTTTATCTCCTTAGAAGAATGAGCATACGATGTCTGTGTAGTCTGAAGGATCGTTGATCGGAAGTCCTGCGATCAGGAGAGCCTGATTGAGGAGGACCTCGCACATCTTCTTAGCTCTTTCCGGATCATCGAGCCTTGCCCTGTCAAGCGCCAGGAACGCTTTGTGATCCACATTGAGCTCAAGGATCCTCTTGGCTTTCATGCCAAGCTCCGGATTGACGGCTGTAAAGTATTTCTCCATTTCGAACGTAATGCCGTCTCCGCTTGATATGCATACAGGATGAGACTTCAGCTTGGTCGTAGCTTTTACTACATCGACCTTATCTCCGAGCGTCTCCTTGACAAAATCAAAGGTGTCTTTGAATGTCTCAGTCATCTGCTCGTCTGTCTTGCCGTCTCCGAGATCGAAGTCTCCGTCGATGACCGACATGTACTTCTTGTCCTTGTAGCTTCTGAACATATCCGAGACGAACTCATCCGTGCTGTCGATAAAGTACAGGATCTCGATGCCTTTGTCTTTGAGGATCTCTGTCTGAGGCATCTTGTCTACTGCGTCAAGACTGTCTCCGCTTGCGTAGTAGATGTACTCCTGATCTTCCTTCATCCTGCCGACATACTCAGCAAGCGTCACGAGCTTCTTTTCTGTCGAGGAGTAGAACATCAGGAAATCCTGGAGTTCTTCTTTGTACTTACCGTAGTCATCGAGCGCGCAGAGCTTGATCTGACGGCCGAAGCTCTTGTAGAAGGTCTCGTATTTCTCGCGGTCATTGTCCCTCATATCTTCGAGCTTGCCGCGGATCTTTTTCTCAAGATTCCTGGAGATCAGTCTCAGCTGTCTGTCATGCTGGAGCACTTCTCTTGAAATATTGAGGGACAGATCCGGCGAGTCGACAACGCCCCTGACAAAGTTGAAATATTCAGGGAGCAGTTCTTTGCACTGATCCATAATCAGGACGCCGGAACTGTAAAGCTGAAGACCTCCCGTGAAGTCGTCCGTATAGTACTTGTTAGGCACCTTTTCCGGGATGAACATCAGAGCGTCATAGCTGACGATTCCTTCAACCGAGACCGTGATAGTCTCAAGCGGAGCCAGATCATCCTGGAACGTCGATTTGTAGAACTCTTCGTATTCCTCTTTGGTGACCTCCGCTCTCTTGCGCTGCCACAGAGGAACCATCGAGTTGAACACTTCGTATTCGTATACCTCTTCATATTCCGGGTTCTTCGGATCAGAGCCTTCCTTGATCTGAGGATGCGGCATCAGCATCTTGATCGGGAAGCGGATGTAGTCCGAGTACTTCTTTACGAGTTTGTATATAGGGTACTCCCTCATGTACTGGCTGAACTCATCCTTGTCTTCGCCGTCTTGTCTGATGTGCATGATGACATCAGTTCCCTGACTGTCACGCTCTGCCTCTTCGATCGTATAGCCCCCGGCTCCCTCAGAAACCCATCTCCAGGCCTTGTCTTCGCCGTATTTTCTGGTTACGACTTCGACCTTGTCTGCTACCATGAATGCTGAGTAAAAGCCGACTCCGAACTGTCCGATGATATCGACCTGATCGGCAAGGGACGCAGCTGCTGCGCCTTCCTTCGCTTTGTCAGCCTTCTCGATCTCTTCGGAGAACTTCCTGCTTCCTGAGAAAGCGATGGTTCCGAGATTCTTCTCGAGCTCTTCCTCATTCATGCCGATCCCGTTGTCGCTGACCGTAAGCGTACGGTTCTCCTTGTCGAGAGTGATGATGATCTCAAAATCGCTCCTGTTCATACCCACCGACTTGTCCGTCAGCGCAAGATAGCACATTTTGTCGATAGCATCAGATGCATTGGAAATGATCTCACGCAGGAAAATCTCCTTGTGCGTATAGATCGAATTGATCATCAGATCCAGCAGACGCTGGGATTCAGCTTTAAACTTCTTCTTCATAATTGCTGTAACTTCTTTCTGTATTTTTAACTTATATCTTTGAAAAACTGATGAGGCTGCAAGGCTTGTGAGTGAAACGATACAGTTCACATCAGCTTTCCTGTTTCAATCGCATTGTTCCGTGCCGCAGGCGAAGACAGAGCTTAGTACCGCTGCGTCGCCGGCGCGAGACGCGAGTCGTACTCGGGAGACGGAACAAGCGATTCACTTTACATGTACTCCGAATCGATCTGTTCGTATGGTACTGTCGTCGGATCTCTTCTCTCCATGTTGTCGAAGTGGTTCTTCAAGAACGGCTCAACAACGTAGTAGAGCAGCTTTCCGTCGAGATCATAGTAAAATACGCAAAACAGTCCGGCATAAGCGAGCACTCCGAGTCTGAGCGTTTTCTTAATGAACCTGCCGACAGTTCTTTTTTTCTTAGCCTTTCTCTTCATCATCGGCCTCCTTTCTACCAGCTGTCGATATCGTCAAAGTCAAGCAGTGACGGATCGAGCGGTTCTTCGCCCATTACAGTGAACATGTAGTCATTGATGATCTGTCTGATCTGAGATCTCGGAACAGTTCTCTTATCAGGCAGTGCATGTGGCATCCAGATAGCGTGGATGTTACGTGCTCTGAACTCATCTTCGAACAGTCCTACGACACCCTGCATGCCCTTGCACTGCAGCTGGTCGTACATCATGACCATGTCGCAATTGAACTTTTCCATGTTCTCCCAGAGCTCGAAGATGTGCTGCAGTCCGCCTACAGCCATTCTTCTCATCGGAGCCCATTCATGATACTTCGCCATATCGAGCAGGCAGTTCTCATATGAGTCTGTGCGGATCTCCATGTCGAACATCAGCGAGTCCATGTTGATGATGGTATTGAGTCCCCAGCAGTTGTATGCCCATGTGCACCATGCTGAGTAGTACAGAGGAGCACAGCTCCATGCGATAACTCTGTGGCGTGTCATCGGGAAGGTGTTGATTTTTTCTTCAACGCACTTGTCCATGATCTTCTTGACGCGTTTGTCAACGTCATGCCAGAGAGGTCTGTCACCGTACTGTGACTGGAAGATTCTGTAAAGGGCCTGAGCTACGCCGTTGATCGGATAGTTGTTAGTGTTGGCAGCAACGTCCCACTTCTCCCACTCGAATCTCTGAAGTTCGTTCTGCTGCTCAAGTCTCTTGACGAGCTCATCCCAGTGGAACTCTACTCCGAGCTGTTCTTCTGTGAATCTCCATGCGCCTTCGATTTCCTTAGCGCAGTTCTCGAGGACTGAATCGTCATCGAACTGCATCGGCTGCGGCATTGCGAAGAGCGGCTTGTTGATCATCCAGTCCTGAATGACAGATGTTCCTACGGAACCGTCGCATGCTTCGTTCGTTGTGATGAGTGCTACGTATGAATCCGGAACATCGTCTTCAATAAAGATTCCCGCTTCTGCCTGGCACATCGGACAAGGGTCGCCCGGGAGTCCGTATGCCTGAGATGCATCGATGTAGTTCAGTACTGTGTGGTTGTTGCAGTGGCATGTTACAAAGTAAGGGATCATCTGCAGAGGAATGTTCTCGATTCCCTGGTCTGTGTACGGATAGAAGATTCCGCCCCACAGAGTCTCGTCATGACCGATCGTCTTAGCTCTGAGTGCAGCATCTCCGCCGATGTTAAGGTCTCTGTTGAACCATCCGGTGATCTGCAGGAGGCATGCGCTTGTGATGCCTCTGAAATGCCATGCGGATCCTCTGAGAGCCTCGCCTCTCATACCTTCAAGGTTTCTGTCGAACCAGTGCATTACTGTCAGGTATGTCTGGCCCATCCATCTGTATCTCCATGTACCCTTGAGGAACTGGATCGCGCCCTTAGGGCCGCCGCCGTAAACCATGAGGTCACGGACGATCATTCCGTAGTTGTACAGCCAGATGTTGTTGAAATAGTACATGGTATCCTTGATACCGCGCCATTCTCTGTGTTTGTAAAGACCTGTCTTAGGGATGTACAGGTCGCCCAGTCTTCTTTCTCCGTGAGGCTTGCCGTAGACGAAATCCTTAGCAGCCTTCTTGAAGTCGACTTCTTTGAGTTTCTTCAAATCAGGTTTCTTCATCTTACTTGACCTCCTGGATCTTCTTGAGTTCAACACTCTCAACGAACGCCTGGAATCTGGTCCTCAGCTGTCCGGATGCTGTGTTGATGTACTCTTTCTCGATGGAGCATACCGGGAATCCGTAGTCTCTTGGGAGTATGATGGTATCGATCATTCTCTCATAGCTCCAGTATTCGCAGAACTTGTTGGATGCCACAATGATACCGTCGGCCTTGTATTCCTTGGCGTAGTCAGCGATGACTTTCTTGCGGTTTCTCATCTCCTTCTGCTCCATGAATCTTGCGCACTGGCTCGTAAGCAGATAGTGCTTGGCGACAGCAGTCAGAGGATCGTCGCCTTCCTCGATGTTGATGTGGTTTCTGGCCTCAAGTGAGCCATAGCAGTATCTGTCAGCAACTACGAGAGCTCCGCAGCCTTCGATCAGTTTGATGAAGTCAGGGTCATCGTTCTCGGAACCTGCGAGCAGGACCTTGATCTTGTAGTTCGGCTTATCATCCGGCTCTCTTGTCCTGAGTTCCTCGAGCGTCTCTCTGAGCTTGTCGACGATCAGATACTTAGGGCAGACCATCGATACCAGTGTGATGACGCTGAACTCATATCCGGTAATGGTAGGGTTATCGAGTTTGCGGAAATTACCGATCTCTGTGATGATGTCGTTGACTTCGTTGTTGATCTCGATTGCCTTGAGAATGGCTTCATCGGAAGTGTCTACGCCATACTCTCTTTCAAGGAAATCGAGAACGTGAAGCTTGAGCTGCTTCCTGTAGTGGTCGATGCTGTTTTCGTTTTTCTTGAACGGAACGTCTGTGAACTCTGTTTTGAATGTCGAGTTGTTGATAACGTCATCCATGTAGCCAAGATGCTCCTGGAATCTGCATGTGACCGTGCAGGTCTCTGTAGCGAGCTGGGCGTCGATGAAGTTGTATCCGCCTTCCAGGGCTCTTTCAAGAAGTGATCTGCCATAGTGACAGGTTCTGCCGGACATATAGTAAGATGCCATATCCGGAGATGTGCACTTAGGCGCTCTCAGTCTGACCGAGAAACATCCCGGCAGATCGAGGAGGACTTCCGGCATGAAGTAGCAAGTGTATCCGAGACACAGATTGCCGTCTTCCTTGCCCTTCCGCACGAGGTCATTGTTTGCCTCCTGCAAAAGGTCCTCAAAGTAGATCAGATGCTTTAAATCACGCATTGTGTGTCACCTTTCCTCCCTCTTATTACAAAGTGTCTGTATGGGGTCTGACCGGCAGTAAAACGGTCTGAAAAACAGACAAAAATACCTCCGGACGCACTACTCCCAACATTATACTATTGGTAATATTTTAAGTCTCTTGTGATTAATGTGTCAATGAAAATGGCATCCCCGTCAGGGGGTTTTTGTCCGTAATTTTGTATTTTTTTAGAACTTTATTTTACATTTGGTCAGAATACTCTATATGGGGTCTGACCAGGCGTTCAGCGCACTATTTTGATGACCGCCCGTACAGATAAAAGGCCCTGCGGAGATGGTTCCGCAAGGGCCTTCCGGTCTTATTTATGAGTGTTTCCGGCATATTGTTCCTGCTATCTGAGCTTTCCGAGATAGACATCTTCCTTGATGCGCATGATCGAGTAGAGCATGTCGATAAACGGAGCGTTCACGCCATTCTTCTGGGCAAGCCGCTTGATGTATCCGGCTATGAATTCGTTCTCTGTCTGCCTCTTGTTCATGACGTCCTCGAGCATGGATGTGAGTTTTGACTCGCTGTAGGTCATGAAATAGTTCATCGCCTCGGAAATGTCTGCCTCTGTGATGAGGACGTCTTCCGTAGCTGCTACGAATTTGTACTCCTGCATGATCGTGCGGCAGATCTTCTGCGCTTCCGCAGAGCTTCTGATCATGACATAGTCAAGATCGGTAAGAGCAGTCAGCGCGTTGCCGGCCACATTGATCATCAGCTTGCACCAGATAGCATGTCTGATATCGTCTTCCAGCACGCATGGCACTCCGGCATCCCGGAGGATCTCATATACAGCCTTTGCATAACCCTTCATTCCGCTGAAGTTCTTCCCGAGATGATATACTCCCGGATTCTGGTATACTATGTCATTTCCGTATATCCTTGTATTGGGACCCTGTACGAATCCTTCAAGGACTATGTTGTCAGGAAGGTGCTCTCTCAGATAGTTGTATGAGAAGAGTCCGTTCTGCAGAGGCATGAGTATCGTATCTTCGTCGATCATATCCGCGATCTGGTCAGCCGTTTCATCGATGCTGTAATTCTTGACGCAGATGAAAAGCACCCCTATCTTTTCTCCGTTATAGGTCTCAGGCGTGATCACATCCGGATCGAAGGTCCTGCCGTTGATATGGAGAAGCCCGCTGCTGAGCCTTTCGGCATGCCTGCTGTCCGAGAGCAGAACAAACCTGTCCGCGTACTTCCGGTACAGCATATCCGCGATCGGCGAGCCTGTAGCACCCAGTCCGATCACCGCTATTTTTCCGTTTATCTGTTTATGGCGCGATTCAATGATGTTATCCATATGTATTCTCCCGGTTCCTGATTTTTCGAAAAAGCCGGTTGTAGACCTCTCATTAATGGAATATTATAATAATTGCAAGAAAAAATCTACCTGCGGAGGAATCACCATGTGCAGCAAAGAAGGAAACGATACAACGACACATGCAGTCAGGCACGAGCATGAGCATGACGGACATACTCATGTCCACACACACGCGGACGGCACTGTCCATTCACACAGTCACGCGCCTGCTTCTTCTCCTGAGGAAGCTCTGGCTCTTCTCACCTATATGCTGAACCACAACCGCCACCATGCAGAGGAGCTTCATGATCTTGCTCACTGCTTTGACGAAGTGAGCGGTGACCTGATCCATCAGGCTGTCGACAAGCTTGGCGAAAGCAACGACCTCATCGAGGAGGCTCTTTCTCTCATCAATAATGCCGGTTAGTCCGGGCTGAGATCCGGGCTGCAGGCTTCCGCGAGAGAAACGGAAGATTCAGATAAGGAGACATATCATGATAAGAAAAAAAATAATAGTGGCGCTTTCAGTCATTGCGCTGATTTTTTCATTCGCCGGATGCGGCGGAGGCGGACAGCCGTCGAATACAGATGCCAATGCCGGTCTCGGAAGCATCGTTTTTACTGTGCCTGACGACTGGTCACTGACTGAATTCGCGCCTGACAGCTATTCTATATACAGCGGCGCTGACAGCGGATATTCCCTGAACGTCCAGATGCTCACCGAGGGAGCTCTCGAGTCCCTGGACCCTGCCTACAGCGAAATGACAGTTCAGGAATTTTTCGATAAGGTATGCAAAGCTTCTGACGAAAACATCAGCAAATATGATCTCGAGCAGGAGTCAATTGAGATCTGCGGCAGTGACGCGGTATACCTCAAACGTAAAGCCGGAGACGGCGAATATTTATATCTCAATGCAGCATGGATATATGACGACACGGTATACAGACTGACACTCGCCGATCCGTCCGCAGTAGAAGAAGACGGGACGCCAAAAGAAGGTGCGGCTCTTCTGGGCAGCGACGAAGTTGCAATATTCGATAAAATCATATCCAGTGTAACGCCGGGTGACGGCGCTTCGATGCAGCAAAAAGGGATTCCGGAGAATTCCATCGGCGCTTTCACATATACTGTACCGGATGGATATGAGGTTACCGATACCACAGATTCATTTATCAACATGTCGAAGGACAACCTCCTCATCAGCATAAGCAAGACTGATGAATCGGACTACACTGAACTCGATGTATCAAGCGAGGAAGCGGCTGCTGCTCTTGAAGAGGAGTACAGCGTAAACGCGCAGGATGCAGATCCGACTACGATCGCGGGGAATGAGGGCTTCATATCGAAGCGTCCTGATTCAGATGGGAACCTGCGCATCTGCACTTCCGGTTTTATGGCAGACGGCGCTTTATACATCATAACCATGAGCGCGAGCTCCTATGACTCTGACGGCAATCTGATCGCGGATGCCCCTGCTCTGACAGACGACGATGTGGCCGTATTCGAAGAGTTTCTGGCATCGTTCACGGCACAGTAACAGAAGAGATCTGTTTCATGTAACAAGAGAGATCCCGTTTCCGGGATCTCTCTTTTGATTCTTCTTGTTTCTTCGCGTCCTGCCGGTCTGTGCGGGACGGGATTTCTACCACATATTCTCATCAGGTATGTTTTCGAGCGTCGGATCGATAGGCTCCTCGCGCATTACTGTTCTCATGTACTGACTGAACTCATCGCGGATCGCCTGGCGTGTGTATACACGAGGGTCGCACAGATCGTGACAGACCCATACGACATGGATGCCGCGCTCTCTGCCCTGCTCTTCGAACATACCGTGAAGTCCGTCGAGCGCCTTGCATGACATGTGTTCCCACATCATGACCATATCCGCGTTCATCATCTCACAGAACTCCCAGAGCTCATCGACGAGCACTTTGTATCCTCCGTGTGTACGGTTACGCATGATCATGTTTTCGTTGAGCCATGCCATGTCGTAGTAAGCCTGTTCTCTGTTTTCAGGAGTATCCTCTTCTGCGATCATACGGGTGTTGACCATTGACAGCATGTCCGTCAGCGGCAGTACACCCCAGCAGTTGATCATCCAGTAGAGCATGTGGATGTTGTACTGCGGCTGCACGCCCCAGATGATGCATCTGTGCCTGTACTCCGGAGCCATCATCGTCTTTCTCTTGTAGCCCTTATGGACAAGCTTCATGATCTTCTTGTCTATAGGCGGGAAGAGCTCTGACCGGCCGCAGTTGCCCATGTAGTTAGTATCATTGTAGAGAGAGAAAACAGATCCCACGAACTGCGGATAATATGTGCTGTTGATGTCCAGCCACTCCATCCTGTTTCTGGTAGCATCATTGACTCTCTTGGCGCATTCGAAGTATCGGTCCCAGTTCCACTTCTCGCCGGCATGGTCTTCTACGAATTTGATCGCTGCCTTGATATCCTCTGCAGCATATTTCTGGACGTCATCCTCGCGGTGGCGCATAGGAGCTGCCAGCTGGAAGGTCGGGATTCCGTACTCTCTTTCGAGTCTGCTTGCTATGACGCCGTTTCCCATAAGCGAACCGTCGCAGGTGGTGTTGACCTGAACTGCGCAGCATCCGAGAACAGCAAAGTCGTCATCGATGGATATTCCTGCTTCTGCCTCAGGCATCGGGCAGACATCTCCCGGAAGTCCGAATTCCTGAGCGACATCAAGATAGTGTGTCGTTGAATACTGGGTCAGCAGGTTGGCAACGAACATGGTAGGCACCTCTCTGAGGATCGCCTTTGTCTCGTCAAAGCCCATCATGAATGCTGTCATCGCATTTTCGTCTGTCAGAACGCAGTGACGGGAGAACTCTTCATCATTGCCTGTCCTGCGGTCTCCTCTGAAGATATTGTCCATGGTCTTGGCAACATCGTAGATGACAAAATTCATTGCCGTGTGTGTGATGCGAAGAGGCTCATCGCGGAGTCCGAGGGTGAACTTGTCCATCATGTGCGGAACTGCCAGATAGTTCGCCATCCATCTGTAGCGGAACATGGCTTTTACGTTTCTCGGTTTGGAGATGAACCTTGCCAGGATAGACATGATGTACAGCCATCTGGTGTAATCATAAAGGGTATCCTTTACACCTCTCCATTCGCGGCGCCTCATAACTTTGCTTTTGCCGTTGGTCGGATAGAGATGTCCCAGCGTCTGCTCGCCTTTTCTTCTTTTAGGGTTGGCGATCTTTTTCATTCGTTTGTATGCCATTACTTCTCACCTCCCTGCAGCTTCTTGATCTCGATGCTCTCAACGAAAGCCTGCACTCTTGTGCGCATCTGGCCGGCGCCGGACGCGATATTGTACGGCCTGTCTACCGAGAGGACAGGAAATCCGTAATCCTCGCGGAGCATGTGTGAACCGAGCATCCTCTCGTAAGCCCACGGGTCGCAGAACTTGACCTGCTCATAGATGATTCCGTCGGCGTTATATTCTTTTGCTATATCGTTGACATATTTCTTGCGGCCGTAGACCTTGTCCATGTTCATCATACGCGGACACTGGCCCCAGTATACGTAATGGCGGCAGACCTGTGTGAGGATATCCTCATCGGATGCAGGATCGATCACGATCGGTTCCCTGCCCGGGAATGATCCGAAGCAGTATCTGTCTGCGCATACATAAGTATCGCATCCCTCGATGAGCTTGATGAAGGCGACATCGTCGACCTCGGAGCCGACTACCATGACGCGCGCGCGCCACTTCTTGCCGTCCGGCTCTCTTGTCCTGACCTCCTCCAGGGTCTCTCTGAGTTTATCTATGAGAAGATATTTTGGCGCTACGTAGGATGCGAGTGTAAATACAGCAAACTCGTAGCCTGTGATCCTCGGATCTTCTTCTTTGCGGAATTCACCGAGTTCTCTTAAGAGTCTGCATACTTCGTTGTGCTCTTCTACAGCCTTGAGTATCGCATCATCCGAAACGTCTATTCCATATCTCTCGCTGAGCGGCTTCAGTATGTGGTTTTTGCACTGGAGCACCAGCAGCTCCACTCCGTTTTCGTCAGCCTTGAGCGGGATCTCCATAAATTCATAGAAGAATTTCTTCTTGTCTTCGTCCATTGTATTCAGAAGACACATATTCTCTGCCGCACGGTTCATCATAGTGCATCCGTCAGCGGCGATCAGACAGTCGGCAAAATTAAAGCCTCCTTCAATCGCTCTCTCCAGAAGGGCGCGGCTCGTCTCGCACAGGAGATTGGTCATATAATATGTCGCAATATCCAGCGAGCCGGAATTAGGCGCAAAAAGACGAACTGAAAAGGCATTGCCGAGGTTCATCAGAGGCTCAGGCAGATTTTCACAAGTGAAAGCTGCGCAGATACGACCCTCTGAACGGGCCTGCTCGATCAGTTCGTTGTTGGCATTCTGGAGGAGATCCTCAAAGTACAAAAGATGCTTAAGATCTTTCATGGAACACCTCTTTCTTATTTCTTTCTTTCCCTCTCCATTGACACGGAGGCGCACCGCCTGACCGGCGAAGCGTCCCTGCGTATCTTTGTTAAAAGTGTAACCTAGGAGAAATGTATTTTCAAGGACAAACGGCTTACGCACGTCATTTTATGAATTGGCGGTCAGTAATGAAAAACCCGCAAACAATAACAGTCTGCGGGCTTTGCCATCATTTGCGGGCTGCTTGTCCTATCCGAGCAGCTCTGTGAATTTTTTCATTGTTCCCGGTATATCGATCTGCTGAGGGCAGACTTTCGCGCAGGCTCCGCATCCAATGCATGCCGACGGCAGTTTATCCGGATCGATGGCTGCAAGTGCCATCGGCGCGATGAAGCCTCCTTCGCTGTACGCATGCTCATTGTACAGCGCGAGCAGTCTCGGAATATCCAGTCCCTGAGGGCAGTGTGTGGTGCAGTATCTGCAGGCTGTACAAGGAACGGTTCCGGAATTCTTTCCTGTCACATCGAAGTGAGCTGCAGTCAGCAGTGTCGCGATATCATCATCACTTATCTCCCTCTTCTCACTGAAGAATTCAATATTCTGCTTCAGCTGCTCAAGATCCGACATGCCTGAAAGTATCATTGTAACTCCCGGTACTGATTCGAGGAAAGCAAAAGCCCAGTTGGCCGGAGTCCATTCAGGATTGCTCTTTGCAAGCAGTTTCTCTGCTCCCAGGCAGGATTTAGCCAGCTTACCGCCTCTGAGTCCCTCCATTACCCAGATAGGGATACCGAGATTGTTGAGTTCTTCGACCTTGAGTCTTGCGTCCTGGAATTCGAAGTCGAGATAGTTGAGCTGGATCTGGCAGAACTCAAGATCTCTCCAGTATTTCTTAATGAATCTGTGCATCGTCTCAAGCGTACCATGGCAGGAGAATCCCAGATGTCTGATGCGTCCGGCTTCTTTCTGTTTCACCAGGAAATCGCGCAGTCCGATCTCATCATCGAGGTACTTGTCAATGTTCATCTCGCACACATTGTGGAAGAGATAGAAATCAAAATAGTCCACACCGCACTTTTCGAGCTGAGCTTCAAAGATCTCCTCGATCCTGTCGAAATTGGAAAGGTCATAGCCGGGGAACTTCGATGCGATGTAATAGTCCTTATGATCGTATTTTGCAAGGGCCTTGCCGAGAACAGTCTCGCTGTTTCCTCCATGATAGCCCCATGCAGTATCATAATAGTTGATACCGTTTGCCATAGCATAATCGACCATTTCGGAGACAGCTTTTTCATCCGGTCTGTTGTCATCGCCGTCGATGACCGGAAGTCTCATACAGCCCATTCCGAGAGCTGACAGTTCGATATCCTGAAACTTGTTGTAATACATATCTTTCTCCCTTTTACTATCAGATCACAGATCCTTAACGATGATGTAATTGTCCATCAGATCCACTTTTTCAAGAGTTCCGTCGAAAACCGTGCGGATCCCCATGAGATCCGTGAACAGGATCTTTCCGTTTTCGATCCTCACATCCGCAACATTCTTCGCGAGCATGTTGGCATCGCTGACTTCGTTTCTGTATACAGTTGAAAGGCACATGACTATATCCTCCTTTTTCTATCTGCTGCCGGCTTATCTGAGATCCTGTTTTTCGATCTCCCGCCAGTCGATCCTCTCATCTCTGAAAAATCTCTCCCTGTCGAGCCGGCTGATCTTACGTTTCACTCTGCACGGATTACCATAAGCTACTACGTTTGCCGGGATATCTCTGGTCACGACACTTCCGGCGCCTATGACGCTGTTTTCACCGATCGTTACGCCGGGACATACTACCGCGCCGGCGCCGATCCAGACATTGTCCTTAATATGGATGTCTTTGTTGAACTGAAGGAGTCTGCCTCTGCGAAGCTCGGGCAGCACCGGGTGACCGGGAGTAGCGAGTGTCACATTGGGACCGAACTTGCACCAGTCGCCTATGTAGATCCTGCCGTCATCAACAAGTGTCAGATTATAGTTCGCATAGATGTTGGACCCGAGGTAAACATTGTGTCCTCCCCAGTTGGCGTTCAGCGGCGCTTCAAAGTAGTTGTTTTCACCACACTCCGCAAACATCTCGCGCATAAGCTGCACACGGCGCGCGGCCTCTGAAGGGCGCAGATGGTTGTACTCATACAGCTTGTCTTTGTATGTCAGCTGTTCAGACATGATTTCTTCGTCGGCCGGATCGTAAAGCATACCGGCAAGCATTTTTTCTCTTTCTGTCATAGTTTGCGTCCCCCGCTTTTCTCCGGTGATCACATTCTTTCAGCGATGATCGCTCTGTCCAGCCCTGCAAGATCCTGTATTTTGCGGATATTGTCCCAGGCCTTGTTCTTCATGAGAAGTCTCTTGACGGATCCCGCCTGTTCTGCTCCTATCTCGAGGACCAGTACGCCGCCCGATCTTAAGTGGGAACTTGCGTCTTCGGCTATGATCCTGTAGAAATCCAGGCCGTCGCTTCCTCCGTCAAGCGCCATTTTGGGCTCGTGTTCTCTGACCTCTATGCTCAGAGTGTCTATCACATCGGATTCAATGTATGGCGGATTGCTTATGATCATATCGTACTGTCTGTCTGCAGGAAGCGCGTCGAACATATCGCCCTGCAGGAAGACACACTTGCGGTTGACTTCATTGAGCTCGGCGTTGCTCATCGCAGTACGGATCGCATCCTCGCTCAAGTCTGTCATTGTGACGATGGCCTCAGGGATTTTATACGCGATGGTCACGCCTATGACTCCGCTTCCCGTGCACAGATCCAGGATATCAGGGTGATTCCAGCCTTTTTCCCGGATGATACGGATCGCCTCTTCAACGACGACCTCGGTGTCCAGTCTCGGGATCAGCACGGACGGATTGACCCTGATCGGCAGTCCCATGAATTCCTGCATCCCGAGGATGTACTGAAGCGGTGTTCCGGTCAGTCTGTCATGGATGCGTTTTTCATATTCTTCAAAATCGTCATCGTCCATCAGTTCCTTGCTCTTGGTGATAAGTTCAGACTGTGTGAGTCCCGTTGCGTACTGAAGTATGATCCTGGCTTCATTCCTGCCGTTTTCTACCATACTGAGCGCAGCGCGGCCCCAGTTAAGGGCGTTTTCTATCGTTTTGATATCTGCAGTGAAGCGTCTCTGGAGGATGGAGGATTTAGCCTCCTCCTGGAAGTGATCCGCTATTGCCTGAGGCAGCGATACCCCGTCTCCGGATGGACCTTCAACTTTTTCATATCCTTCTTCGTCAAGATCATCAAGAAATCTGATTGCCTCGTTGATGCTCTCTTCGTCTGCCGCGGTGATCTCCTCTTCATCATCCGGAAGCTTCCGGCTCATGACCTCTGAGCCCGGTTTCCAGAATGAGTCCCCGATCATCTTGCCGTCTTTGTCGACAAAGCCTTCGATCACAGGCATGTCCTTATCCACCAGCACCGCCTTGAGCGAAAGGATCCCGACTTCAAGCTGCTCATCTGTCGGTTCTGCGGTTGTAAGTTTCTGAAGCATCAGACCCGGATAGCTCAGGATCCTGACGATGCGGCTGTCGGATCTTCCGGCCCATTTGAGGAGTTCATAGCTAAGCCCCGCGATGACTGGGATCAGAAGCAGCCTTGAAAGGATACGCAGCAGCAGGTTCGGCCATCCCAGGAAGCTGAACAGCAGCAGGCTGATGATCAGCACAAAGCACAGGAAGCTTGTCCCGCACCGCGGATGGAGGGTATAAAACTGCTGAGCGTTTTCAGGCGTCAGCTCCAGATTGTTCTCATAGCAGTGTATCGTTTTGTGCTCGGCTCCGTGATAGCGGAAAAGCGTGTTGATCTCATCCATGCGCCGTATCAGAAGGATATATCCGATGAAAATCAGTATCCTGAGGACTCCTTCGATCAGATTGAGGACCAGCGAGCTGGCGATCCATCTGCCAAGGAAATTGACGACCCAGGTCGGGAATATAACGAACAGAGCTATGGAGATGACGACCGCGATCACCAGAGAAATCGTCATCAGGATGTTCCATGCTGCCCTCTGTCCGAATTTGCTGTTGATCCACTTCTCAAGGCGAGACTCTTCACCGGCGTATTCTTCCGGCGCGAATTTCTCGAGAATGTCAGCGGATTCCATCAGCGTGGTCATGCCGTTGATCAGAGATCGCGCAAAAGCAACCACGCCTCTTACGACCGGCACTTTCATCGCCGGCGGATCGGTTGGTCTCAGTTTTGTCTTGAGATACAGTTCGCCTGACGGAAGTCTCATAGCGAGCGCGATCCTCTCAGGGCCCTGCATCATGACCCCTTCCATTACAGCCTGTCCGCCGATCGATGTCGGGCAGGCCTCTTTTATGAAAATTTTGCTGTAATCAAGTTTTGCCATTGTAGCCGCTGTCTACCTCATTTTTTTGAGCATGAAGTTCACGAAGTCCTGATTGCTCTTAGTGCTTGAGAGATTGTCTATGATCTCTTCCGTAATATCCTGCACAGAACCCGAAGACATCGCTCTTCTCAGCATGAACATGACCTGATATTCCTCCTGCGTGAGAAGCAGATCTTCACGTCTGGTCCCTGACTTGTACAGATCGATCGCAGGGAATATCCTGCGCTCGGAAAGCTGTCTGTCAAGATGAAGCTCCATATTGCCTGTACCTTTGAATTCCTCGTAGATCACGTCGTCCATACGGCTTCCTGTATCTACAAGCGCTGTTGCCAGTATCGTTACGCTTCCGCCCTCTTCAAGATTGCGGGCTGTTCCGAAAAACTTCTTAGGCGGATGAAGCGCGCCCGGATCGAGTCCTCCGGAAAGCGTCCTTCCGGAGGAAGGTACTTCCATATTGTAAGCCCTGGCCAGCCTCGTGATCGAATCCAGAAGGATCATAACGTCCTTGCCGGACTCGGCCAGCCTCTTGGCTCTCTCGATGACCATCTGCGCGACCTTGACATGGTGTTTTGTCTCCTCGTCAAAAGTCGAATAGATCACCTCGCCGCGCTGAAGACTTCTCTTCATATCAGTGACTTCCTCAGGTCTTTCGTCAACGAGCAGTACGATCAGCTCGATATCCGGATACTTTGCTTCCACGGAAGCGGCGATCTTCTTGAGCAGTACGGTCTTGCCGGCTTTCGGCTGAGCGACGATCAGTCCTCTCTGTCCTCTGCCGATCGGCGCGACAAGATCCATGACACGTGTCGAAAGGTCAATGCTTGAATTCTCCAGCACGATCTTCTCGTCAGGGAAAACCGGTGTCAGATCATCAAAGTGAGGGCGCCTTCTGGAAGCACCCGGGTCCATGCCGTTTACTGACTTGACGTATAAAAGCGCTCCGAAGCGCTCATTGGCGCGTGGTTTTCTGGTGATTCCGTGGATCTTGTCCCCGGTCCTCAGTCCGAAACGCCTGATCTGACTGTTGGATACGTAGATATCTTTATTGGAAGTGAGGAAGTTGTCGAATCTCAGAAAGCCAAAGCCGTCTTCGGCGATCTCAAGGATACCTTCGACTTCAGGTCTTTCCTCCTGGATCTCTTCTGTTTCTGCTGCTTCAGCTGATGCAGCTTCAGGCTTCTCCCCGCCGGCCTCAGCCGGAACCTGATCCTCAGCGTCTTCCGTCTTCACTTCTTCTGTTATTTCATTGATCTGTTCTTCAGACATAAATTCCAGTCCTCCATTTTAAGATTGGGTACTTAAGAAAGGTGTATAGGTGCCGGCTGCAATAAGCCGGCACGAGGCGAAAGCCGTACCCGCGGTTCGGATACGCAGCCGTCGCCTGTTCATTTTTTATAATTCCTCATTCGCGCCTACTGTCGTAAGGATCTCTTCTTCAGACTTATCGACCTGGCTTACCTCCAGAAGCTCAATGTCATCCGGATCCACTTCTTCTGTCAGTGCCAGCAGTGTAGGCGACAGGTATACAGTCGAAAGCTGCTTGCCTCTGAGGCTGATGATCGATCTCTCGGTGAAGTTGTTTCCTCTGATATAGTATCTGTCTCCGATCTTTTTGACCTCCTCGATACTGATATCCTTGTGACCCATCTTCATGTCCGAAGTCTTGTAAGGTGTGCTTCCGCCGAAAGCATAGTTTTTGCCGTACAGCATATCGTATGCAAGAGCTTCCATATCCTCGAGATAGTCTGGATCGTCCTGGGATGTGGTCTGCTGATAGTCAAACAGGATCCCCTCATGGACGAGACCGGCATCTTCAAGGAGGATCGCTCCGCTCTGATAGGACGTGATGTCTCTGTCTTCCTTCTGAAGACCGATGTTGTCCCAGATGACATATCTCGTCTGATACAGGCTGTCCGCTTTGTAGTTCTCTTCCTTGACATCCAGAGCCGGTATGTGATCGCCGTATATGATCATTACTGTAGGCTCATCAGCTTCTTCGATCGCTTGTATGAGTTCTCCGATGAAGGTATCCATCTCATGACACTCATTGAGATAGTATTCATATTTCCATTTAGTTTCTTCATCGTCACAGGTGACTGTTGTATAAGGATTCTTAAAGACTCTTTCTGTCGGATACGCGCCATGTCCCTCTACAGAGATGACATGCAGGAAGTCTCTCTCCTCGCTGGAACGCATAATATCCATTATCTCTCCTGTGAGGACAGTATCCTTGCACCAGTTCGTCGGCGTAAACGATACATTGTTCATATACTCGACGGATGTGAAAGTATCAAAACCCATATTGGCGTATACTTCATTGCGGTTATAGAAAAGGGCTCTGTGGTCGTGAAGCGCGCTTGTACGGTATCCGTGGCTCTTGGCGACATACGCCATATTCTCAAGAGTCTTCTTGCGCAGCTTCCCCTTGTAAGGGTATTCTCCCGGCCCGAAGAATTTAGCGCTTATACCTGTCAGCACTTCAAATTCCGTATTGGCTGTTCCCGCTCCGCATGCAGGTACAGTGAAGCTTCCGGAAGTGTATTTCTTATACAGGTCGTTGAATACCGGTGTAGGATCGCGGTCCACCTCGATATTGGCGTAATCCTGCGCCACGGTAAAAGATTCCATCTGAAGCACGATGATGTTCGGATGCTCTTTGCTGTCGTTTTTCCTCGTAAGCAAGGTATCCGTTCCTTTTTCCGTCTTATTCTCGAGAATGTCTGTGATCAGTTCTTCTGAATAGCCTTTCGGTCTTGAGATGCCCGCGTTAGCAGATGTCATGATAAAACAGTAAGGCATCCCGTAGTCCCTGTAAGCATAGTTGAGGTTTCCGAAGAATGTTCCGATGGTACCTGTGTTAATCATGGCTGCCGTTGCACCTGCCGTCAGCGCGGCAGTGACCAGAATAGCAGCGATACTCTTTTTGTACCTGATGTTTCTCCATTTCTCGCTTCTGATGAATATCATGACGATCGCTATCGTGCCGAGAGCTAAGACGACCGCGCCGAGAATGATCTGCCACATACTGTAATATGTAGTCATGATGGTAAGTCCGTCGGCGAAATTCTGCATATCATACAGAGTGAATGGGGTCATCCTGGAAAGAAGAATAGCGCCGTTGACGGATCCGATAATGACCCATACCAGCGAGATGATGAACCATACGAAGCGCCTTCTTTTGAAAAGAAGCGCCAGTGTCATGGTGCTGAATATGATCAGCATGTTGTAGAGAAAAATGACCGGATGGGTCACTGCCCACCTGATGCCTTCCGTGATTCCTGTCTGCAGTCTCGCAAAGGTCTCGATGTACAGATTGATGACAAAAGCATACAATGCCATCCACAGGATATATTTGACCTCATGAAGATCAGCATCGAAATATTTCGCTGCTCTTCTAGGGAATATTTTCAGAAAAACTCTTGCCAGTTCGCTTCCCAGTCTCCTCAGCGGAGATAGGATCAGCGACAGGACCCATTTCAGTTTTTCGATGTTTCGCAATTTATGCCTCCTTGAGCGAATCCGCCAGTTCTGCGAATTCCTCCATGCTCAGGCTTTCTGCTCTGCGCTCCGGTTCTATGCCCGATCTGTGAAGCGCAGCTTCTATCTCGGCTTTATCATATCCTCCAAGGGACATAAGCGAGTTGAGGAGTGTTTTCCTCCTGTGTGAAAAGCCTGCCTTTATACAGTTAAAGTACAGATCCATGTCCGAGACCTTTACAGGAGGTTCCTCCCTCAGGTCCAGTCTCAGGACAGCAGAATCGACTTTCGGTGCCGGATAGAAAGATTCTCTTCCGACGTCTGTTATCCTTGTTACGTCCGCATAGTAGTGGACGGAATATGTTATCGCGCCGGCTGGTTTTGTCCCCGGTTCAGCAGCGATTCTGTCAGCAACCTCTTTCTGCATCATGACCGTGATGCTTTCCGCGCCGGTATGCTCTTCGAGAAGCTTCATGATGATCGGCGTCGTGATGTAGTAAGGCAGATTGCCAACTATCCTGACTTCTTTCAGACCATACTTCTCAAGCCCTTCAGAAATAAGCCTCTGCAGGTCTGTTTTGAGGATATCCTCATGTATAATATCCACATTTCCAAGGCTGAAGGTCTTGACCCTGAGTCCCGGAATGACTCTTTCATCGAGCTCTATCGCCGTGACATGTCCCGCTGCTTCTGCAAGAGGAAGCGTGAGTGCGCCTGTTCCCGGACCGATCTCGATCACAAGGGTGTCCTTGCTGATCCCGCTTCCCTCTACGATTCTCCCGATGACCTCTTCATCTATGAGAAAGTTCTGTCCGAGGCTTTTGACCGGCCTGATACCGGCTCCTGCCGGGACATGACTCTTTCTGCTGTTTCTTTTATTCTTACTCATTTATCTCCGTTTACAAGCGCATCTGTCCTGCGCAGTTCTTCGTATCCTATGCGGAAGCCCCTGAGCCTTTTGATCAGCATTCTGGAATTACAGTATCCGATCCCGAGTTTATCGCAGACTGCCGCCCTGCGTTCCATTGCGCCTTCAGTGCCGGAAAGTCCCAGCCGCGAAAGATCTTCTGCTGTGACCTCCCTGTCCTCAGCGCGGCCGTTATCCTGAGAAGCTGCGCCTTCTGCCGCTTCGCGCAGCTCGGCCGCTCTTATCAGTGCTGCCTGTATAGCCGCTGCATTGGCATTCTCAACACCGATATCATCGCCGAGAACGGCATCCTCTCTTGCCATCCAGCACTGGATCGCCTCAGGAAACCTGTCAGTCAGTCTGCGTCTGATCTCTTCGCCGGCGTGATCCGGATCTGTCAGGATGATGATCCCGGTCTCTCTGTATGCTTTTTCTATGACCTTCCATGTCTCCTGCCTGATGCCGGCTCCATGGGTAGTGATGATCATGGCATCACAGGCTTTTGATACAGCATCTGCGTCATCACGCCCTTCGACGATGATCGCCTTTTCTATGCGGAGCTTTCCTTCGTCAGTGTATCTGATCATAGGTCATCACTCCTCATCTTCCTCATACTCTTCGTACTCTTCCACTGCTTCCGTTGCGGCAGACTGTCCGTCGATCACAGCCTGATCGACGCCTTGCGAGATGATATCAGCCATATTAATAGCATCTGGCGCAGTATTATCTTTCTCTTCCTTGCCGTCTTCGTTTTCAGCCTCAGCTTCCTTCCCCGGCTCACCGTCTTCGAATATAAAGACCAGTTCTCCCGGATCGAGGAGTCTGAGCTGCTTGCGGGCCTGATCTTTTATGTATTCCTTGTTGTCTACATTCTCAAGCTCCTTCTGCAGACGGTCTCTCTCTTCAAGAAGCTGCGTATGCTGCCTTCTGAGGGAGAGGTTCTCTGCCTTGAGCCTGACGATCTCGCGCCCGCACATTGTCAGAAGCACAGCGAAAAGAACGATGGTGGCTGAGACCATCAGCAGTTTTCTGCGCTTTATTATTCTCCTGCTGCGGATCCGCCTTTTTTCGATCTTTTCCGCCAGCTCCTGATCTTCAGGAGAAAGCTCAGACATCGCGTCCGCGGCCTTGTATTCATTATAGCTTGTGTATCTTTCAGTGTCTTTTGACATCAGGTCTCCCCAGGATGTTTGATTCTCCGGGGCCCCGCCCTGAAGGCAGGGCCGACGAAGTCTTTTTTATATACCGAGATATGGTCTTGGATCCGTAGGGACATCGTTGAAACGTATCTCGAAATGGAGATGGTTTCCTGTACTGTTTCCGGTACTTCCTACAAGTCCGATCAGCTGCCCCTGGTATACCATATCTCCTACGTTTACAAGGATCTTGCTGCAGTGTCCGTATCTGGTCACTCTTCCGTTGCCATGGTCAATATCTATACAGTTACCGTAGCCGGAATAATATGAAGCTCTGATTACCTCTCCGCCGTCAGTAGCATAGATTGGTGTGCCTCCCGGCGCCGCCATATCCACACCGGAATGCAGACGTCCCCATCTAGGTCCGAAGTTGGACGAGATAATATAGTTTTCAGTCGGGATCCTGTATGTTCCCGTAGGCGCAGTCTTCGGTCTTTCCGCTGTACCGACCAGAATGATCTTGTCCTGCTTCTCTCTAACTGTCTCTATGCTCTTGGCATCTCTTCTGGAGACCTTTCCTCCGATCTTGTAGAGAGTACCTTCAAAGATCTGGATTCCGTCAACACCCTCCTGCGCTGTATGGGTGTCTCCTTTGTAGTAGTCCTCGGATTCCTCTTTGACCGTATCATATTCGATGGTCTGTTTCATCCTGCCTGTCTCAACGAGTTTGACACTGACCGGATCGACGATCTCATGGATGCAGACCTTGTCTCCCTGTCTTATTTCGGACGCTGTCTCGCTGTTGTCCTCGTTGAAAATGTTCGCAGCATCTGTACCGAATGCCGCTGACAGGCTATTGGCGTCCTCGCCTTCCTCAACGATATGATAGATCTCCATGCTGCCGCCTTCGATCATCATTTCCAGCGCATCCTCATTGCTCTGGACGCTTGTCAGCAGTACATTGACCGGCCTGATATCCAGCTGATTGGTGAAGTCTGCCGAAACGATCTTCATGCCCTCATCCGGTTCGCTCAGAACAGCTTTCGCATCAGCAAGGAGTTCCTCAGCGTCTTCGTTGCTCTTCACTACAGCCGCAAGCTTGTCTCCGTCGTATACGCCGAATGCCTCCGTCTCGATATCCGTCATATAGACCAGTTTATTTAATGCCGTATCCGCATCGTCCAGACTCTTGTCTCTGCCGTCGACCAGTTTGAACGTCACATTCTTGTTGGCCGTGAAACTGATCTCAGTCCCTCCGGATGAATTCTGTGTCATCATCGTTCCGGCTACATCCAGAACATCGGTTATTTCTTCCTGGCTGCTGACATAACCGAGAGTCATGCCGTTGTATGCGTACTCATAGACTGTATATCTGTCAAAAACAGCAAGAATAACAGCCGCAATGATACCGATCAGGAGAAGGGCGATGCCGATCGTCCTTCTTGACTGGCGGTAAGTTGAGATGATGTTGTGCGAGGCTTTGATGAAATTCTGCCTTGTTTTCATTCCGGCTTCTTCATCATTGTTCTGGAGTCTGTCATGGAAGTCGATCACTCGCGCCATGAAGCCGGTCTTTCTGCCTGCTTTTTCCAGTTCCTCGGCAAGTGCCGTGATCTGCTCCTGAGATAATTCGGCCGCAGCAAACATTTTGCGCGACTTTCTGTCAGCACGGACCTTTTTCTGTTTCTTCCTGTCTTTTTTCTGCGGTTTTTCGTTCTTTTCAGTTTCAGCAGGCTGCTCTGCCTCTTCAGGTTCAGCAGGTTCTTCAGCTGCTTCGGTCTGATCTGCTGTATCCGCGGTCTCTGCCACGGGTTCAGTTTCTTCTGTTTTCTCAGTTTCAGGTATTTCAGGTATCGTGTCTGTAAAAGTAGGCTCACCAGGCTCCATATCGTGCTCGGCAAGATATTTAGCGTACGCTAAAGCCAAAGCCTTCAGCTCATCCGGATCTACTTCCGGCAGCTTTGTCTCGCCCTTTTCAGCATATACCTCTACTGGTTTCTTTTCTGGATCCATTTATAAGCCTCTTCTGCACGCTCCTTTGCGCATGTGCAGACCCTTCCCTCATCTGTATATCCGGTATCCCGGCAGATACTGCATCTGTACTTCCGTTCAAGGTAGTCCTCAGGATAACCGCTGCTTGTCAGGAGCTCTTTCTTGGATTCCTCAAGCTCCTGTCTTCTGATCTTTAACTGCTGTCTTTTTTCTTTTGCGTCCGGTCCCGGCTTCATAGTGATCACTGCACTGTTCAGACGGGCTTCGGCGGTAAAAATATCATTCATGGAAGGCAGCGCGGCTGTCACTTCAGCTACTCTGTTTCTGTGCGCTGCATCCTCTTCGTTTCTTATATATTCATAGTAGTCTCTCAGGACCTTGCGGCTGACCTTAGCCATCTCTTCAGGCGCTGCCGGCTGGGTGACCGGCGCGTCCTGCGCTGCATTGCGCGCTTTTTCCGCTGTGCGCGTATTAACGCCGCCTTTTTCAAGGATCCTGTTTTCTATGACCTTGTTCACATATCTCAGATTAGGCTCTCTCATTCCTCCGGCTGCCTTGCAGGCATTCAGGACATCAGCGAGCGAGCATCCGAGAACATCGAACCATCTGTCCATGATCTCGCGGTCGGATGGATTCGGAAGCCTGCTGAAGCCGAGCTCTGAAAAGACTTTTCTGTACGCGTCATTTCGTTTGCTGCGTCTGTCGAGCATCTGCTTGACTGTCGAGACATCTCTCGCTCCGTCTTCCGTCCAGCGCAGAGCCACCTTGAAGATATAATCTACGCTGTATTTATCTATTCCCGCGCAGTAATCTATGGCAAAATCCAGAACGTCCGGCTCGATATTGTACTCCTTGATCGCGTCTGTGAGTTTGCCGGCTTCCACCCTGGAAATCGTCCTTCCGGTCAGATCCTGGTATTTGTGGAAAATCGCTCTGAGATGCTGATTGGTGATTCTTTCGATGATCTCTTCTGCGCTCTCATCAGCGCCTGCTTCTTCGGTTTCAGGTTCCCCGGCAGGCTCTTCGTAGGATTTTCCATAGAACTGCTCTATCTGCCTGATGAATCTGATCTCAGTGCTTCCTTCGTCTGCTCCTCTGATATAGCTGACCAGACCTCTGGCTTCCCAGTATTTCCAGGCATTATCGACATCCTTTTCGGTCATTCCGAGTGTGAGCGCCATTGTCCTGGAGTCTATCTCCTGATTGAACTGGGCGTACATGAGACCAAAAAGAAACACCTTAACACAGTCCCCCGGAGCATCCGGAAGGAACTCGTTAATGAAAAGATTCTCTACTCTTGTACTGTACAGGAAGATATCCCTGCGTTCGCCTGTTATAAATCTGGTCTTGGCCATGTTTTAAAATTGGTATGCTATGCGTCAGAACTGTCCCGGTACGGACTGTTCGTGCGCGATGTTTCCGAATTTGACATATCTCGGCACCCATGCGAGAGTCGCGCTCCCGACAGGTCCGTTTCTGTGTTTTGCGATGTTCACGATGCATGTGAGCCCTGTGGAATTATCCACCTGCGCCCTTTCATCATCGCTCTGGTAGTAGTCCTCTCTCTTGAGGAAGATAACAACGTCAGCATCCTGCTCGATCGCTCCGGAATCTCTGAGGTCTGAAAGCTTCGGCATATGATCTCCTCCGCGCTGCTCAGGTCCTCTGGAGAGCTGAGACAGCAGGATGACTGCGCATCCGAGCTCTTTGGCCATGATCTTGATCGATCTGGTAATCGCTCCGATTTCTTTTTCTCTCTGCTCTATTCTGTAGCCGCCCATACTCATCAGCTGGAGATAGTCGATGATGACAAGATCGAGTCCGCCTTTCTCCTGCTTGTACCTGCGGCATTTGTTCTTCATTTCGATCGGTGTGATAGACGACGATTCGTCTATTACCATATCCGCGCCGTAGAAGCTGTCCTGGGCAGCGCTCAGGCTGTCCCAGTCTTCAGGGCTTATCTCTCCGCGGCGGATATTTTCAAGCGGTACGCTGGATGTCATAGAAAGAAGTCTCTGCCCGAGCTGCAGATTGGACATCTCAAGGCTGAACACCATTACCTTATGGCCTATGGCTGCGGCATGCTCGGCTATATTGAGCGCAAAAGCTGTCTTTCCGACGCCCGGACGAGCCGCCAGGATGATCAGGTCGGTCTTCTGGAAGCCGCCCAGTATCTTGTCTACATCTCTGAAGCCTGTCTCTATGCCCTTGATCTCTCCGCCCTGTCTTTCGAGCTCCTGGATCTCCTTGATATTCTCAACGATGACCTCGCTGATATCTGTATATCTGGTCCGCTGCGTCTTCTGCGCGATCTCGAGGATCCTCTGCTCTGCAGTGTCGAGGATATCTCCCGGAGGAAGCTCGCTTGAATACGCGGATTCCCTGATCCTTTCTGCTTCAGAGATCAGCTGTCTCATTTTGGATTTGTCTGAAACAGTGTCCGCGTAAAATTTCGCATTCGAAACTACAATGGTCTCGTCCATCAGCCTGCTGAGGTACGTGATGCCGCCGACCATCTCCGCGGTCTTTCTCTGTCTCAGCGCGGAATACACAGTAGTGATGTCTACGCCGACTCCCTTTTGCTCCATTTCAAGCATCGTCCTGAAGATCTCCTGATGTTCGTTCAGGTAAAAATCTCCGGGCGTAAGTATGCTGCTGACATCTGCTCTGGCGTCCTGGCTCTTGAGCATGGCGCCGAGCACCGCTTTTTCCGCCTCTATATCCTGTGGAGGAACAGGAACATTGGTGCTTCTTTCTTCATCCATATGCGAAATGTCCCTATCCTTCGATCTTAACCTTAACCTTGGCTGTCACATCTGTGAAAAGCTTTACGTCAACATCAAAGATCCCGGTCTCCTTGATAGGCTTGTCAAGCACGATCTTCTTCTTGTCCACCTCTGTTCCGAGCTGCTCGGAAACAGCCTGCGCGATATCCATAGATGTGATCGATCCGAAGAGCTTGCCGTTGTCTCCTACTTTCGTTTTGACTACGACCGGAGCTGCAGTCAGCTGCTTTGCGAGCTCCTCTGCGGCAGCTTTGTCAGCTGCGTACTTTTCTGCAGCCTTAGCCTTTTCTCTTGCTATCGCTCTCTTGTTAGCCTCGGTTGCTTCAACCGCAAATCCTCCCGGGATGAGCTTGTTGCGCGCAAAACCGTCGCTTACCTTTACGATCTGACCTTCTTTGCCTGTTCCTTTTACGTCTTTTTTCAGTATGACTTCCATGTTTATTCCTCTTTTTCCTTTGAAATGCTGGATTTCACTATCTTTTTAAGCTGTTCTTCGACAACCTCAAGCGGTTCTTCTACCTGAGCGGCGGAAGATGTGAAATGTCCGCCTCCGCCGAATTTCTCCATCAGAGACTGCACGTTGATCTCACCGAGAGACCTTGCGCTGATGATCGTCTGGTTTTTCTCATTGATGCCCAGTACGAAGGATGCCTTCACGCCTTTTATCATCAGAAGCTCATCTGCTACCTGAGCGTTGATGATAGGTGAGTTTCCGGTATGTCCGCGTGTTGTCGCATAAGCTATGCCGTAATCGGTAAATTCAGCGCGTGCCAGCGCGCTGGCTTTTGACTTGAAATCCGTCTGTTCCATCTGGAAGAATTTCTTGACTTCAGTCGCGTCAGCTCCTGCTCTCTTGAGCCATGCAGCGGCTTCAAAAGTGCGGACACCTGTCCTTCCGGAGAAATTGTTTGAATCTACTCTTATGCCTGCAAGCATTGCTTCTGCTTCAAACTTGTTGATAAACCTCTTCTGGGAGATGTTCTGGAGAAGCTCTGCCATAAGCTCGCTTGCCGAGGATGCATAGGATTCGATGTACGCTATAGAAGCGTTCTGGAATGAATCGTCTGTCAGTCTGTGGTGATCGATGATGATCCTCGTCTTACACTCGTCGACAAGGTCCATGCTTTCGACCAGCACCGGTCTGTTGGTATCTACTATGATCAGCAGAGTATCCGGCGTGACCATTTTGATGGCCTTTTCCTGTTTTATTATGTTGTAATCTCCGGAATCTTCTGCCTGATTGAAGATGTAATCGAGTGCTTCGTTATGTTTATCTATGACAATAAACGATTCTTTTCCGAGATATCTGCAGATTGCCGAAGCGCCGATCGCAGAACCGAACGCATCCATATCCGGCCAGCGGTGACCCATGATCAGGATCTTGTCAGCGTCCTTGATCATGGCCTTCATTGCGTGAGCTATGACTCTGGCCTTACCTCTGTTGCTCTTTTCGATTGCCTGAAGAGTACCGCCGTAGTACTTGGTGCCCTCATCAGTCTTGACAACCGCCTGATCGCCGCCTCGTCCGAGGGCAAGTTCAAGCGCTGCCTCTGCAAGTTCTGTGGACTCGACCAGAGATATCTCTGAGCATCCGGCACCTATACTTACAGATGCCGGGAAGTCGGCCTCGGATTCTATCTTTCTGACCTCATCGAGTACGCTGAAACTGTCCTTGACCATTTTTTCCAGCTTGCTGAAATTGGTATACATGATGTATTTATCATCATTTATACTGATTACCGGCGAATCGTAGGACGCGCCCCACTTCCTGACGATACTGTCTATCCTGGAAGGGATCGCTCTTTTGTTTTCGTCGAGCGAGCTTGCCACCAGTTCATCATAATTATCTATGTTGATATACATGATGACTGCGCGGTCTGCCTCAAGCTTGGTCCGGAACGATTCTCTTGCCGTCGCTTCGTCAAAGAGTACGGCGATATCCTCGTCCGGCTTCGGGTTTTCGTTGGTCCAGAGCTTAAAAAGTCTCTTGTTTTTCTCGATTATGACTTCTTCGTTGTTGGCGGTCAGCAGTATATCTCTTTTGACTCCGGTCAGCGCGAAGAAATTAGTCCCAACTATATCCTCATACAGGAATACATTTTTGATGAAAGAATTCGCTTTTACAACGTTTCCGTCTTTTCCCACGACACATGCAGGTATCGGAAGCTGGGTAATAAAACTCTTTTTCATGTCTGCACCTTCTTATCTGAATGCCTCTCTGATGATATCTATGAGTCTGTTCAGTTCCTCTATGCTGTAATACTCGAGCTCAAGTTTGCCTTTGCTGTCTCCGGTTATGTTTACTTTTGTTCCTGTCAGTGTCATTAATTCGCGCTCAACTGCAAGTACATCTTCTGATTTTCCCTGCTTCTGCGCTTCTTCGTAGCCTTTGCGGCGCTTTCTTTCCGGCCTGAGTTCGTCTTTGACTCTCTCCGCCAGTTTTTCGGTAGCCCTTACGGAAAGATCGTTCCGGATGATCTTGTCCGCGATTTCTTTCTGTTTTACCTTATCCGGTATGTTAATGATGGTTCTTCCGTGAGCCGCGGACATCTGTCCGCTGGACACGTACTCCTGTATCTCAGGAGGCAGCTTCAGCAGTCTGATGCTGTTGGCGATATATGTCCTGCTGCGTCCGAGGGATACCGAGATCTGCTCCTGCGTGAAACCGTATTTTTCGGTCATCGCCTTGAGACCTGCGGCTTCTTCGATCGGGTTCAGATCTTCTCTCTGCATGTTTTCGATAATGGCGACGATCGCGTTCTGCCTGTCGTCAAAATCCCTTACGATGCATGGAATCTTTCTGAGCCCCGCGATACGGGATGCTCTCCATCTTCGTTCACCTGCTACCAGCTCGTATCCGGTTTTGCCTTCACGTACGATCAGAGGCTGTATGACTCCGTTCGCCTTGATCGACCCTGCAAGCTCTTTCAGCTTTTCTTCGTCGAAAACGCTTCTCGGCTGCGCGCTGTTAGGTTTGATGTCATTTATATCTATGTATAATACGCGGTCTCTGTCTGTGCTTTCTGGTGTTTCTTCTGCTTTACTCAGATCTGCCGCTGCTTTTTTGCTCTTTGTGTTTTCTGCCTGCTGTTCTTCGCTTATCGGGGCTGCATCAGCAAAGAGCGCATCGAGTCCCCGTCCCAGTCCTGCTTTCCTTGCCATTTCTATTTCTTCGCTTTCCTTCTTGCTCTTTCTCTTGCGAGAAACTCCTTGGTGAATGCCTGATATGCTTTAGCGCCCGGTGCGGACGGGTCATATTTTATGATTGGAACGCCATAGCTTGGCGCCTCTGCGAGTCTTACGTTTCTCGGAATGATCGTTTCATACATAGCAGAGCCGAAAAAGCTTCTTACATCCTGTACTACGGCCTGAGACAGATTGGTCCTGCCGTCAAACATGCTGAGTATGACTCCGTCGATGTACAGAGATGGATTGAGTCTCTTTCTGACCATCTCGATCGTGCTTATCAGCTGACTTACTCCCTCAAGAGCATAGAATTCGCACTGGATCGGGATCAGAACGCTGTCCACTGCCGTAAGAGAGTTGATAGTGAGTACTCCAAGCGAAGGAGGGCAGTCGACGAGGATAAAATCATAATCCTTACGTACCGCGTCAATGACCCTCTTGAGTCTTCTCTCTCTGGCTTCCAGCTGGGCGAGCTCGACCTCGGCTCCCGCAAGGTCCACGCTTGCCGGAATTATGAAAAGATTCTCCGTATTCGTCGGCAGGATAGCTTTTCTTACATCAAAAGTCTCATCGATCAGACAGTCATACAGAGTTGTCTTGAGAGTCCTCTTTCTGATACCTATACCGCTGGTCGTATTGCCCTGAGGGTCGATATCGACCATCAGAACTTTCTTGCCTCTGTTAGCCAGGCAGGCTGCCAGATTGATATTGGTTGTTGTTTTGCCTACTCCGCCTTTCTGGTTGAATATAGCGATCGCTTTGCCCATGCATAAACCTCCCGGGGCTTTTTTGACGCATTTAAGGAAGCCCACTTTGCGGTGGATCTTCCGGAAACGCACACTGCCCGATTAAATACTTCATTGTATTATACTTCTTTTTGTCTGTTTATTCCAAGGTTTCTTGATGACAGTATGTGTAGATTGCGTGATTATACTGGTCTAAATAATATGCATCGGATGTATGGTGGTTTTCCGCTTCACCAGCTACTACATATTGTGCCTGGTTACAATAACATGTTTCACGTGAAACATTATTTATGTGCTTATTTCCCTTCTTCAGACAAAAAAGGACGCTCCTGATAAGCGTCCTTGAGTCTTTCAGCATTGTTTCACGTGAAACAATTTATCGTTTACTGATTACCAGAAGCACATGTCCTGAGATATCGTCTGCTTCAGATCCGACATGCACCACTCTGTCAAGCTTCCCTTTGAACTTTCTGAGGCTTTTATCGGCAAGCTTCAGTTCTTCCTGATAATTCCCGCCCTTGTATGCAACGAAAGTCCCGCCGGGCTTAACAAAGGGAAGACACCAGCCAGCCAGCTTATCCAGACTTGCCACAGCTCTGGAGACACACAGATCGAAAGCCTCCTTAAATTCAGGATCTTTCTGGATCTCCTCTGCCCTGGCATGTACTGTGCTGATGTTGTCTGCATCAAGAGAAGCAGCAAATTCATCAATGACTCTGAGCCGTTTGAGAGTAGAGTCAAGGAGAACGAATTCTTTGTCCGGATCCGCAATAGCAAGAAGCGCGCCCGGAAAACCTGCTCCGGTTCCGACATCAATGATTTTCTCTGCCTTGCTGTATTCCGGCAGAGAAGTAACAGAAAGAGAGTCAGCAAGATGCTTCTGCATTGCTTCATCTCTGTCGCGGACTGCAGTAAGGTTGATATGCTGATTTCTGTCGAGGACGAGATCAATATATGAAACCAGTCTGTCTGCCGTTTCTTTTCCGTATTTCTCTGTTAAAGCTGCGATGAGAGCAGCAGTCGTTTCGTTTCCGTTCATATCTGTTAGTTATTAGTCTGAGCTGAGCGCATTTCCTTTTCAAGGAATATAAGCAGTACATTGATATCCGCAGGAGATACTCCTGAGATCCTGCTTGCCTGACCCACAGTGCGGGGACGGATCTCTGAAAGCTTCTGGCGTGCTTCAAGCCTGAGACCTTTGATCTCATTGTATTCAAGATCTTCTCTGAGGCGTTTTGACTCAAGATTCCTGAGCTTTTCTACTTCGCTGACCTGCTTGCGGATATAGCCGTCGTACTTCATCATTACTTCGACTTCGGTCTTTTCATTGCTGCCAAGAAGAGGTCTCGTATCATCGTCGATCTCCGCCAGATCATCATATGTAATAAGAGGCCGTTTGAGAATATCTGCAAAGTACTGATTGCCGGTCTCGGCAATATCTATGCGCTTTCTTTCTATAACTGCCGGATCCAGCTTACCGGTCTGCATATCGCACTCATGTCTGTACAGAAATTCTCTGAAAGAATCGATATCAGTCTTCTTGCTTCTCAGTCTGCTGATCTCAGCATCCACGCGGGAGCACTTGCTCAGGAATCTCTGATATCTCTCCTCAGTGACCGAACCGTACTCATAGCCTACAGGCGTCAGTCTCCGGTCTGCGTTATCCTGCCTGAGAAGCAGCCTGTACTCGGCTCTTGAGGTCATGATCCTGTAAGGCTCATTGGTCCCTTTGGTTACAAGGTCATCAATAAGAACTCCGATGTACGCCTGATCTCTTCTTAAAACAAGCGGTGACTGACCGCGAAGCTTTCTGACAGCGTTGATACCTGCGATAAGTCCCTGGGCTGCAGCTTCTTCATAACCGGAACTGCCGTTGAACTGACCTGCGCAGAAAAGATTTTCGAGGATCTTGCTTTCAAGACTTGGTCTGAGAGAAAGCGGATCGACACAGTCATACTCTATGGCATAAGCCGGGGCAACTATCTCAGCATGCTCAAGTCCGGGTATCGTAGCATAGAACTGATGCTGTACATCTTCAGGAAGGCTGGAACTCATCCCCTGTATATACATCCAGTCCGTATCGAGCCCTTCAGGTTCAACAAACAGCTGATGTCTCTTTCTGTCCGTGAAACGCGATACTTTGTCCTCAATAGACGGACAGTATCTCGGGCCGACCCCGACAATGTTGCCCGAGTACATGGCAGACTTATCGATATTATCGAGAATGATCCTGTGAGTCTCCTCGTTGGTATAAGAGAGCCAGCACGAGATCTGGTCTATGTGGTATTCGTTATCTTCATTCATAAAGCTGAAAGGCACGATACGCTCATCACCTTTCTGCTCTTTCATCCTTGAATAGTCAAGTGTGTCTCTGAGCATCCTCGCAGGAGTTCCTGTCTTGAATCTGCGGACAGGAAAACCAAGCCTTCGTAGGTTCTCTCCGAGCTCGCATGCCGGAGGCAGACCTGCAGGTCCTGAAACAGTGACGTTGTCTCCGATAAATATCTTTCCGCCAAGGAAAGTTCCTGTGCATATGACAACAGCATCGGCATAAAAGGCGCGTCCGTCTGCTGTCCTGACGCCTGTGATCTTTCCGCGGCATCTGTATGCGGAAGAATCAGAGCTTTCAACGGCTTCGTCCTCTGCATGCTCGACAATAAAATCCGTGATCTCGGCAACGATCAGATCCAGATTTTTCTGGCTTCTGATCGTACTGAGCATCTCATCATGATATCTGTGCTTGTCTGCCTGAGCTCTGAGAGAATGGACCGCAGGGCCTTTAGAGGTATTGAGCATTTTGGACTGGATGAATGTTTTGTCTGTATTCAGTCCCATCTCACCGCCAAGCGCGTCGATCTCTCTGACCAGATGGCCCTTGCCTGTTCCTCCGATGGAAGGATTGCACGGCATCATAGCAACAGATTCGATATCTGTGCAGAAAATCGCTGAAGTCATGCCCATTCTGGCCGCAACAAGACCGGCCTCGCATCCAGCGTGGCCGGCACCGATGACTATTATGTTGTATCTGTCTGAATTGATCGTTTCAGTCATAGGAAATATATCTGTTTAATACATTAATTTATTACTTGCCCAGACAGAATTTGCTGAAAACTCTGTCGAGGACCTCTTCACCGGCTTCCTCTCCCAGGATAATTCCCAGTGAATTATAGGCATAGTGAGCAGAGAGCTCTGCAACCTCCAGAGGTTCTCCGTTCTGGAGCATCGCGATCGCTTCGTCCAGATTCATCTCGGCGTTTCTCAGAAGCCGGAGATGTCTTTCATTCGTGATAATGTTGGTTTCGCTGAAGTTGATGCTGCCAAGTTCAAGAAGTTCGCCGATCTTTTCCGATATCTCTTTGGCCGCGTCGTTTGCTGCGGATCCAATGAGGGATGTGGTGATAACAGTAGCTTCCGGAAGCTTATTGAGGACCTCTTCTTCGGTAATAGTTCTGCCGAGATCCTGCTTGTTGATGACGGCTATGATATTTCCGGCGTTCATGTTCTCAATAAACCCAAGGATCTTCTCGTCATCTTCATCAAGTCTTGAACTGCCGTCAAGGACCAGAATGATAATATCAGCGCCGGCAAGCGCCTGTGTAGTCCTCTCAATTCCGATCTTTTCGACCTCGTCTTCTGTTTCTCTGAGGCCGGCAGTATCGACCAGAACGATAGGGATCCCTGCCATCGAAGCAGTTTCTTCTACTGTATCTCTTGTTGTTCCCGGAACGTCCGTAACGATGACTCTGCCTTCACCCAGAAGAGCATTCATAAGTGTACTTTTGCCCGCGTTAGGTTTGCCGACGATAACGGCCCGTACACCATCTCTGGCTATCCTGCCGATATTTGCCGTATCGATAAGATCCTGGACATCCGAAATGACCCAGCGAAGCTTGCCGACAAGGTCGGAAATCTTCTCTTCGCCGACTGAATCCGGATATTCATATTCATCATAGACTTCTTCTTCCGGATAATCGATATCGACAGCCATTTCAGCAAGGATATCAAGCAGGAAATCACGGATCTCTCTGACAGCATCCCCGAGTCTGCCCTCTCTCTGGTTCTCTGCGATCGTAAGGGACATGTCAGTCTTGGCCTTGATGATATCAATGACAGCCTCGGCCTGAGTGAGGTCCATTTTTCCATTGAGAAAAGCTGTTTTGGTAAATTCCCCGGGCTCCGCCATGCGAACACCGCTGATCCCCGAGTTCAGTACTGCTCTGAGTATCGCCTTAAGAGATGCATTGCTTCCATGACCCTGAATCTCAAGCATATCCTCTCCGGTATATGAAGCAGGGCTTTTCATATAGAGAAAAACTGCCTCATCTATTGTTTCTGCTTCCGGATCAGAGCTGTCGGCTACTACTTTTCCGTAATAAGCGTGTCTTGGCTCCACATCCTCCGGACATCCGGCCATCATCTTGCGCATCAGTTCCAGACTGGCAGGGCCGCTGACTCTGACGATCCCGATTCCGCCTTCACCCGGCGCTGTAGAAATAGCAGCTATTGTATCAGCCATCAAATTACTCCTTTATATCCGCAAGGAAGGATTCTCCGTCGCCGCGGTATGAAAGTCCGAAATATTCGCCGATCGTCGCAGCCTGATCCGCGAAGGTATTTCTTGTTCCGAGATCTACACCCTTGCGAAGGTTTTTACCATAAATCAGGCAAGGTACATACTCGCGTGTATGATCTGTACCGGTAAAGCCCGGATCGCAGCCATGGTCCGCTGTGATCATTATCATATCGTCAGCTCTGAGTTCCTTCATAAGGGTCCCAAGCTGCACATCAAAATCATTGATTGCCTTAGTATATGCAGGAACGTCTCTTCTGTGACCGTATATCATATCGGTATCTACCAGATTGACATAGCAAAGTCCTTCGAAATCACTTTTGGCGACATCGATCGTCCTTTCCATATTGGCATCGTTTCCCTTGTTAGGATAGCTTACCATTACACTCTTGCCGGCGAAGATGTCCTTGATCTTGCCGACACCGATATTGACATAACCGGCATCCTTAAGAGCATCAAGAACGGTCTCTCTGGCCGGCTGCAGACTGTAGTCATGACGTCTTACAGTTCTCTTATACGGCCACTCGCCTTCAAACGGACGGGCTATGATTCGTCCGACTCCATGCTCGCCCTGCATGATCTCTCTTGCCTTATGGCAGATGTCGTACAGTTCTTCGATCGGAACGATGTCCTCGTGAGCTGCGATCTGAAGAACAGAGTCAGCGCTGGTATACACGATCAGAGCGCCGGTTTCGACGTGCTCTCTGCCGTAATCCTTGATGACCTCAGTCCCTGAATACGGTTTGTTGCAGAGAATATCTCTTCCGGTTGCTTCTTTGATCTTATCCAGGATCTCCTGAGGAAAACCGTCAGGATAGGTAGGGAGCGGGGTAAGGGAGGTCATTCCGGCCATTTCCCAGTGTCCCACTGTAGTGTCCTTGCCGAAAGACTGTTCCTGCATTCTGCAGTAGCAGCCTGTGACATCTTCCTTAGGATCTCTGAATGAGGTTCCTTCGATATTAAAAAGTCCGAGTTTTGTGAGATTAGGCGCATCTAAAAGTCCGCTGCGGACACATGTTCCGAGGGTATCGCATCCCGCATCGCCAAAAGCAGCAGCGTCCGGAGCTTCACCGCACCCGACACTGTCGAGAACTATCCAGAATACTCTTTTGCTCATTTCTGTCTTTCCTCCCTGGCTTTATCTTCGGCTATCATCAGTCTGATCGCCTCAACTGCTACACGGATAGCGAGATCCGTGTCATGTTCCTGCGGATTAGGCAGTCCGGCTTTCTCTCTTTCCTGATTGGCAACTACAAGGAAACATGATCCTACTCTGACTCTGCGGTATCCTCCGGCAATAAAGAGGGCTGCTGATTCCATTTCTGATGCCTTGCATCCCATGCGCAGCCATGCTTCCCACTTATTAAGGAGCTCGTGGCTGTTAGGCAGTGCTTCCGGCATATGCTGACCATAGAACGCATCCTTGCACTGGACAACTCCCGCGTGATATTCGGCTCCGATTTTCTTTGCCGCTTCAGTCAGAGCGATCGTAACTTCAAGATCCGCAACTGCAGGATATTCTATCGGAGCGTATTCCTTGGATGTGCCTTCCATACGGACTGCTCCGGTCGCGACTACAACATCTCCGCCTTTGACGTTAATGTCCATGCCTCCGCAGGTGCCTACTCTGATAAAAGTATCAGCGCCGACATTTGCGAGTTCTTCAAGCGCTATCGATGCAGACGGACCGCCGATGCCTGTGCTGGTGCAGCTGACTCTGACACCGTCAAGCGTGCCTGTATAAGTCAGATACTCACGGCTGTCAGCGACCTGCTCAGCATTGTCAAAATACGCTGCGATCTTAGGTACTCTCTTGGGATCTCCCGGAAGGATCACATATCTGCCGACATCTCCCGGACGGACTCCGACATGATACTGATGGCCTGCGCCTTCTGTATAATCAATCATTTTGCGCTTCCTTTCTGTAATATTATTTCGATATTTATAATCATATTGTTTTATCGCCCAATTAATTATCCTTTATAGGATATTTGATAAATTAACGATAAACATTACCTGTAAGCGTAAAACCGTTTTTACATCGAGTCTCTACTGTTCTTTTACGATCTTGACAATACGGCTGGTACCGAGTCTGTCAGCTCCGAGTTCCATGAATTTCTCCGCATCCTCAAGGCTTGCGATGCCTCCCGATGCCTTCATCCTGACTCCCTCGCCGATATTTTCAGAGAACAGCTTAATATCCTCGAAAGTAGCTCCGCCGCCGCCGAATCCGGTTGAAGTTTTGATATAATCAGCTCCGGCAAATGTAACCAATTCGCACATTTTAGCCTTTTCTTCATCTGTGAGCATGCAGGTCTCAACGATGACTTTAAGAATATGATCTCCACAGATCTCTTTGAGAGTACTGATCTCATGCTCGATATCATCCCACTTCTTATCTTTGACCCAGCCGATGTTGATGACCATATCGATCTCGTCAGCACCGCCGTCTATAGCATCTCCGGTCTCGAATGCTTTTACTGCTGTGGTGTTATATCCGTTCGGGAATCCTATGACGGTACAGATTTTGACTCTGCCTTTTGCGTATTCAGCAGCCTGCCTTACATATGAAGGAGGGATGCAGACACTTGCCGTCTGATATTTGATGCCGTCATCGATGATCTGTCTGATGTCATCCCATGTAGCAGTCTGCTTCAGAAGGGTGTGGTCACAGTGACCCAGTATTTTTTTTACATCCATGATGTTTCTCCTTTTTTATCGGAAGCCCGGACGTGAGCCCGGGCTTTCAGAACAGCATTATACAAATCGCAATAAAGCGACAGGTTTTTTAACGCATTCCCTTGTCGTAAGGAATACCTTCTGCCTTAGGCGCTCTCGAATTCTTGGATGTGAATGCGAGTACGACAAGTGAAATAATGTACGGCAGCATATTGTATACCGTGCTTGGCAGCTTCATTGCGGCCAGGATCGGAATACCTGTGTAAACGTTGGACAGAGCACGGAAGAGTCCGAAGAGCAGGGCAGCAAGCGCGATCCTGGTTGGTTTCCACTGACCGAAGATCATTACAGCAAGTGCCAGGAAGCCGAAGCCGGCAACGCCCATTTCGAATTTCCACTCTGATACGCCTGCTGTGATGTATACGATTCCTCCGAGTCCGCCGAGGAAGCCGGAGATCAGTACACCTGCCCAGCGCATTTTATATACGTTGATACCTACAGAGTCAGCTGCCTGTGGATTTTCGCCGCAGGCCATGAGCCTGAGTCCGAATTTTGTCTTATAGAGGACAAACCACGATGCGATCAGCAGAACGACTGCCATGACCATGAACCAGTTGAACTCAAATCCGCCGATGTATTTCAGGAATGCCTTTTTAGGCTGGATGTACTGGATCGAGCTGGATACATTGTCAGGGTTGATCGATGTATTCATAGCTCTTACGAATACTGTTGCTGCTGCTGTTGCGAGCAGGTTCATAGCTGTACCTACGAGTGTCTGATCAGCCTTGAAGTTGATGCAGGCGAGACCCAGCAGGCAGGAATAGATCATTCCGATCAGTATAGCGAACAGTGTTGTAGCAAGTACAATGACGATCTTGGATGTGCCGGCAGGGAGGAGGAACATCGTTACAGCTCCGCCGAGCGCTCCCATTACCATTATACCTTCAAGTCCCAGGTTGATAACTCCTGAGTGCTCCGAGAAGCATCCTCCGAGAGCCACGAGGCAAAGTACAGAGGCGAATATGATAGTGTATTGCAGTAACAGTACCATTACTTGTCACCTCCTTCTTTTTTTGCAGCATTGTCTGTGACAGGGACGTCGTTTACATTAGGGCCGCCCTTATCTCTCTTGCTTATCCACTTATTGAGCGCGTACTTGAAGAACAGTACAAATGCGCAGAGGTAGATGATGATCGAAGAGATCAGGTCTGAGATCTGCGAAGGATATACTGACTTGTTGATAAGCGCGCCGCCGTCTGTAATGGACTGGATGAAGAACGATGCGAAAATCGTCCCGATCGGATGCAGTCCTCCGAGGAATGTAGCCGCGATACCGTTGAATCCCATGCCCGGGACGGAAGTCTGAGTCGTTGACCATTCCTGATACCCTGTAAGGAAGAGGAAAGCAGCACCGACACCTGCAAGGGCGCCGCCGATTGCCAGTGTGATGATGATATTCTGTTTTTCTTTCATTCCGGCATATCTTGCTGCTTCCTTATTGAAACCGGTAGCACGCAGCTCGTAGCCGAATTTTGTCTTCGACAGGATGACCCAGATCAGGATCGCAAAGAGGATCGCGAGAGGGATAGCTATCGTAACAGTTGTATTGTTTGCAAAGAGCTTGTTGAGTCCCGCTGAAGGGATCAGCGCGCTCTTGTTTCCGGACATAAGCTTGATGGTATAAGGACTTGCAGGATCCTTGACCTTCTTGCTCGACAGTACCATATTGGTCAGGTAGAGCATGATCCAGTTAAGCATGATGCCGGAAATAACTTCGTTAACATTTCTGTAAGCCTTGAGCGCACCTGAGATCGCTCCTACTACAGCGCCTGCAAGCGCAGCGAATATCAGGCAGAGTACCCAGTTCATATGCCATGCCAGAGCAGCGTAAAGACCGATGCACGCGCCTGCTTCATACTGTCCCGGAGCTCCGATATTAAAGAGTCCGACCTTATAGCAGAAACAGATCGAAAGAGCGCACATCAGCAGCGGCGCTGTTTTGGCAAGCGTATTACCGAGTGCTTTCATCTGAGCAGCCGCGCTTGATCTTGACAGGAAGTTAAGCAGGATCGTCTTGATCGCCTCTCCGGCTCCTGCAGGATTGATCATGAGAAGTACGATATAACCGATCAGCAAACCAAGGATGATACAGATCAGAGATGTCAATATCGACTGTAAGGACGGATTCTTTAATGAAAATTTCTTATCTTTCATTATGCTTCCTCCTTTCTGGCTGCCGCAGTATCAATGACTTCAGATTCTTCTATCTCGCTTGAATTAGCATCGACGGTAACATTTCTCTTAGCTCCTGCCATGTAGAGACCGAGCTCTTCGACTGTCGTCTTCTTAGGGTCGAGTTCTCCGACGATCTCGCCTTCGTACATTACGAGGATCCTGTCAGGAACGTTCATGACCTCTTCGAGTTCAAGTGAGATCAGCAGAACGGCACGTCCGTTGTCTCTCTCCTCAATCAGCTGTCTGTGGACTCCTTCGATAGCTCCTACATCCAGACCTCTTGTAGGCTGTACAGCAACAAGCAGTTTGTGATCCTTGTCGATTTCTCTGGCTATGATCGCTTTCTGCTGGTTACCTCCGGACATAGCTCTTGCGATAGTGATAGGACCCTGACCGGATCTTACGTCGTATTCTTTCTCAAGTCTCTCGGAGTATTCACGAATCTCTTTTCTCTTGAGGAATCCTGCTCCGGAAGTAAAATCAGGCTGATAATATCTCTGCAGGATCATGTTGTATTCCAGAGGGTAGTCAAGGACAAGTCCGTGTTTGTGTCTGTCCTGTCTGATAGAACTCTTGGTGATATCTTCACCGCAGAGAGTGATCTTTCCTTCAACCAGAGGCTCCATTCCTGTAAGACCATATACGAATTCGGTCTGGCCGTTGCCGTCGATACCTGCGATACAGACGATTTCTCCTTCATGTACCTCGAGGTTAACATGTTTGACGGCGTTGTTTGAGTGCATCTTGGAAGCAACTGTCATGTTCTCTACCTTGAGAATGACATCTCCCGGTTTTGCCGGTTCTTTGTCAACGACCATGTTGACATCACGGCCTACCATCATGCGGCTCATCTCTTCTTTTGATGTAGTTGCAACATCAACTGTACCGATGTACTTGCCGCGGCGGAGAACTGTAACTCTGTCAGCTACTGCCTTTATTTCGTTAAGCTTATGAGTGATAAAAAGAATTGATTTGCCTTCTTCTCTGAGGTTATTCATGATCACCATCAGTTCTTCGATCTCCTGCGGTGTAAGTACGGCAGTAGGCTCGTCGAAAATGAGGATTTCATTGTCCCTGAAGAGCATCTTGAGGATCTCAGTCCTCTGCTGCATTCCAACTGTAATGTCTTCGATCTTGGCGTCCGGATCTACCTGAAGACCATACTTTTCGGAAAGTGCCTTGACCTTGGCTCTCGCTTCATCCATCTGAAGCACGCCGCCCTTAGTCGACTCAACGCCGAGGATGATATTCTCCAGTACAGTAAAGCACTGGACCAGCTTGAAGTGCTGATGTACCATTCCTATACCAAGATCGTTGGCATCATTAGGATTATTGATCTTTACCTCTTTCCCGTCCTTTTTGATTACGCCTTCTTCAGCCTGATACAGACCGAACAGAACGGACATGAGGGTGGATTTTCCGGCACCGTTTTCACCAAGCAAGGCGTGGATCTCTCCTTTGCGCAGCTGCAAGGTGATGTTGTCATTAGCTATGATGCCGGGGAATCTCTTGGTGATATTCACCATTTCTATGGCATAAGGTGCATCCATAAAATCCTGTTCCTCCGTCTCTATAAAATAACCAATAATTTACCTTTTAAATATAACAGAAAACACGTATTCTCTCAATAAAAAGACGGCTTCAGCAATGAACTGAAACCGTCTTTTTTTTAAAATTATCAGTTGTAAGTTAACAGTAGATCACTAACCCTTGATAGCGCCCTGATCATCAACCTTTACAGCTGTTGTTGCAGGGATAGCATCGATATCTGCGGAAACTGTTCTTGTTCCGTCGAAGAGTTCCTTTACAAGAGTCTCATAATCAGCCTGCTGGAATCCGTCAGCCCACTGTGTTGAATCCGGAAGCTGTACATAGTTTTCAGATGGAGTCTCTGAAACAAGTCCGAGGTTCTGGATCTGGCCTGCATATTCATCCCACTTGCCATCCTTGATAGCTCCGAGAAGAGTATTGACTGTAGCGCCAAGGCCCTTCATAGCAGATGTAACTGTCATGCCTTCGCCATATGCTCCGTCAATGATGCCGGCCTGGTCAACGTCTACGCCGATAACCTTGCCGCCTGTCTTAGCAGCAGCTTCAGCAGCTGATGAATAGATTCCGCCGCCGCAAGCGAATACGCACTCTGTGCCTGCGCCATACCATGTGTCCATAGCAGCTGTGATATCAGCATCTCCGAAGAACTGTCCGCCATATACGTACTTGATTTCTACGTCTGATTTGCCGAGTTCTGAAGCAGCAGCGTCAGCGCCCTGAACGAATCCGTGGCCGTATCTCTGTACTGCAGGAACTGCCATTCCGCCGAGGAATCCGAGCTTGGTGTATCCGAGCTTAACTGCAGCATATCCAGCCATGTAACCAGCGATCTCTTCCTGGTATACTGCGCTGTATACGTTAGGTCCGTCGAATTCTCTCTCGCCATATGCAGTGAGGTCTCCTTCACTTACGTCAAGAGCAACGAACTTAACATTTTCATAAAGAGGAGCTACTTCATAGATAGCATTAGCGAATGCATATCCAGGCATTACGATTACATTGTAACCCTCTTCGATAGCTTCTTCGATTGAAGAAACACGGTCTGCGTCAGCATCGGAAGCAGGCTTCTTATATGTGAATTCTACATCGTTGGATTCACAGAATGCCTTGCATGCTTCGTATGTTGTCTGGTTGAAGGACTGGTCTGTGATGTCACCATAGTCAGTAACCATTGCTACCTTCATGGTATCATCAGCAGCAGCTTCTTCTGATGATGATCCTCCCCCGCAGGCTGCAAATGAAAATACCATTACAGCAGCGAGGAGCATTACAAGAAATTTTTTCATAATTCCCTCCTCAAGGTCAATTAACAAACAACAGGAAATCATACATTTCCATACGTCCATAATTATAATCTATATGTACAAAAAATAGAATACAGAATCTTTCAAAAATATTTATGATAATTTATTATCCTGGATTTGAGAAGTTTTATATACCGGTCCGGTCTGCGTGACACTGTAATTTTATTATTGTATGATTAGTAAAAAAGTGTTATAAATTATTTTTCTGTATCTGATGTACATTCAGAACAGATAAGGAGAATATTGATGGCTAAACTATATTTCAAATACGGAGCAATGGGTTCTTCAAAATCTGCCCAGGCCCTTATAACCAAGTTCAACTATGAAGAAAAGGGGATGTCTGTATGGCTCATTAAGCCGGGTACAGATACAAGAGACGGAGCGGATATAATCCAGAGCCGCATAGGACTCAGACAGAAAGCTCACGTGATATATCCTGATACAGATATCATTGCTGAATATCACAGATGCGGCGACTGCGATGTCATTATTTCTGATGAATCACAGTTTCTCACACCTTCACAGATAGATGATCTCAGGACTCTCGTAGATGAAGAAAACCTGCCGGTTCTGTGTTTTGGTCTCAGAACGGATTTCCTCACTCACTTTTTTCCGGGAGCAATGAGACTCATGGAACTTGCGGATTCCATAACAGAAATCAAAACGATATGCGAATGCGGCCGCAAGGCTACTGTCAATGCAAGATTTGATGAAAACGGAAGAATCATCACTGAAGGCGATCAGGTAATGCTCGGCGGAAATGACAGATACACTGCTATGTGTCATAAATGCTGGATCAGCAAGATAAAAGAACAAAACAGTCAGAAACAGACAGATGAAAGATTACATAGTAGTAATAGGAGCTTCTAATATCGATATAGGAGGCCATCCTTATAAAAAGCTCGTAGCAGGTGACTCTAATCCCGGCAGGATATCTATAAGCTACGGCGGAGTAGGAAGAAATATAGCTCACAATCTTGCTCTTCTCGGCGTAGATACAAAACTCATAACTGCAGCAGGTAAAGATGTACTCGGAAGAGAAATGCTCAGATACTGTCATGATGCCGGAATAGATACTGATCATTCACTGATCAGCGACGATATGCGCTCATCTATGTATATGTATATAAATGATGACAGCGGAAACATGGATCTTGCTGTTTCTCATGTAGAAATAACAGATCTGATCGATCCTGAATATATCGATTCTCTTAAAGATATAATCAATCATTCAGCTGCGGTCATTTCTGACAGCAACATATCCAGAGAATCTCTGATGCATCTCATAGATATATGCAGTGTTCCTGTATATATAGACACTGTTTCCACAGCGCACTCATCAAAAATAAAAGGATGCCTGAGAGGAATAGATACTATCAAACCGAATAAGCTTGAAGCTGAATATCTCACGGATATAACTATCAGCGATGACAACGGTTATGTTAAAGCGGCTCAGAGTTTTCTGGATCAGGGAGTAAACAGGATATTTATTTCCGCAGGTTCTGAAGGTATCATAGCTGCCGGTAAGGAAGGCATTTATAAAATATCATCCTATCCTTCTGAAATAGTATCTACTACAGGGGCCGGTGATTCTGCTATGGCTGCCATAGCCTGGGCATCTCTTGATAAAAATAACAGTCTCACTGATATTGCAAAAGCAGCTAACGCAGTCGCATCTATGACACTTGCAGTAAATGAGACTAATAATCCTGATCTCAGCAGAGAAAGCGCTCTTAAAAAAATAAAATCAGCAGATATAGAAGTTATAAGATTAAAATAACCAATCATATAAATGAAAAGGAGTTAATTTATGAATAGATATCTTGATATCAAGCCTGAAGTAAAAGAGGCAATAGAATCCGGCAAGCCGGTAGTAGCTCTCGAATCCACAATTATCTCTCACGGAATGCCTTATCCTCAGAATGTTGAGACTGCTCTTCAGGTAGAGCAGATCATAAGAGATAACGGAGCAGTTCCCGCTACGATCGCTATCATAGGCGGAAGACTTAAGGCAGGCCTTACTCCTGAAGAAATCGAATATTTCGGAAAAAAAGGACCTGAAATTACGAAAGCTTCAAGAAGAGACCTTGCAATGCTCTGCGCAAAAGGGGAGGACGGAGCATGTACTGTAACAACTACAATGATGATTGCCCATATGGCAGGAATCAAAGTCTTTGCAACCGGAGGTATCGGCGGTGTCCACAGAGGTGCTGAAACAACTATGGATATAAGCGCTGACCTTGAAGAACTTGCCCAGACACCTGTAATGGTAGTCTGCGCAGGATGCAAATCCATACTTGATATCGGACTTACACTTGAATATCTCGAAACCCACGGAGTACCTGTAATCGGTTTCGGAACAGAAGATATGCCTGCTTTCTATACAAGAAAGAGCGGATTCAAAGTTGATTACAGAGTAGATGATCCGAAGATGCTTGCAAAATTCTTCAATACTCATCTTGAACTCGGTCTCAGAGGCGGAATACTCGTAGGAAATCCTATTCCTGAAGAATACTCAATGGATCCTGAAATCATCAATCCTGCAATCGATGCAGCGATCGAAGAGTGTAAGAAACTCGGAATCAAAGGAAAAGAAACCACTCCTTTCCTTCTTGCTAAAGTAAAAGACATTACGGGAGGGGACAGCCTGGATTCCAATATAAGACTGGTATTCAACAATGCGAAAGTTGCAGCTCTTACAGCTGCAGAACTCTGCAAATAATTGATGATTCATATTTATTCTTCATTGAAGGACATAAAAAAATCGCCTTTCGGCGATTTTTTTAATTCATTCTGATCGGAAGGATGAGATATGAGTATTTCTCTCCTTTAAGAGGTTTTATAACACACGGGCTGATGCTGTCTTTGAAGTTAATAAGAATTTCTTCGTCTTCTATCACGCTCAGGGCATCTTTCAGATATTTAGAATTGAGACCAATTTCAAGTCCTTCTCCGTCATTGATGATCTCAACTTTTTCTTCTATATTTCCTTCTTCATTAAGAGACTTAATGACTATCAAATCATTGTCTATATCAAATCTTATAAGATTATTGTTCTGTACGGATGCGAGAAGCGAAGCTCTTTCTGTGCTTCGGAGGAGATCATTTCTCTTTACTCTTACATTTATATCTCCCTGCTTGTTAAGGATCCTTCCGTAATCAATGAATTTTCCTGAGAATGTATTGATGATTACTTTATTATTATCGAATTTCATGACAGCCTTTCCGTCAGCTATCTCAAAACTCATCTTGTCTTCGCCTTCATCGCTGATAATTTTGGCTGTTTCATTGATAAGCTTAGCCGGAATAACAGCGCTTATATCTATATTATTATCAACATCGATGTTGTAAGCAGCGATTCTGTAAGGATCTACTCCAACCATCTTCATCTTTCCTTCTTTTATTTCAAGAAGAACTCCTGTAAGGATTCCGTTGAAATCATCAGTTGAAGCGCTGAAAGCTGTTTTTCTTATAAGCTTTTTGACATCTTCTTTGCTGAGAAATACAGGATTTTCTCCATCATTTATATAGATCTTAGGAAATTCATCAGCAGCGAAGCATATGATCTCTGAATTAGAACCGCCGCATTTTATCATTATCTTAACTGAAGAAGGATCATAATCTATCATGATGTCTTCCTCAGGAAGCTTGCTTATAATTGCAGTGAAAAGTTTTGCAGGTACAACAAATGAACATTTTTCTCTGCACTGTACTTCTATGACTGATTCAATCGTGATATTAGTGTCAGTCGCTGTCAGTTTCATTTTATTATCATCTGCTTCGATGAGAATACCTTCTAATATGTTAGAAGTGGATCTTACAGGCACTGAATGTGAAACATTGGAAAGTGCTTTATTAAGATCTGATCTGCTGCAGTATATCTTCATGTCCGTGAAATCTCCCGTCTTATATTTATATATAAATAATAGTATTAATAGTAAGCACTGTGGATAATGTGGAAAACTGCTGAAAGCCTTAAAATTACATATGTTGATAGTAATTTTAAAAGTGTAAAACAGAGTTGATAATCAGTGCAAAAGATGTTGAAAATCATTTACCTGCATTAAGCTTAACTCTGATGGTTTCAATATTTTCCCTGAGCTCATCATCGTATTTTATCTGCTCTTCGATTTTTTCTACAGCATGTATTACTGTGGAATAATGACGGTTGCCGAATAGTTTTCCTATCTTAGGAAGTGAAAGATCTGTCGTTTCTCTGCACAGATACATGGCAACCTGCCTCGGAAGAGTGATCTCTGCGTTTCTTTTAGGTGAATCTATGTCAGAGAGCTTGATTTTATAATGGTTTGCTACTGTTGATCTTATTCTTTCAGGAGCAACAGCCTGCTCATTATCCTTAACTATATCTTTAAGAATATTTTTGGCATTATCTATAGTTATCTTTTCATGGAGAAGCTGAGAAAAGCTTACAACTCTGTTATATGCTCCTTCGAGTTCTCTGATATTGTCCTTAACCTGGTCAGCTATGAAACACAGGACATTATAAACATCGTCAGTTACTTCAATATTTGATTTATATGCAAAATTCTTGAGAATAGCTACTCTGGTCTCATAATCAGGCGGCTGGATATCAGCAATCATGTTCCAGCTGAATCTTGTTCTGAGTCTTTCATCAAGACCTTTCAGACTGACCGGAGGAACATCGCTTGTTATGACGATCTGTTTGTTGTTCTGATACAGAGCTTCAAATGTGTGGAAAAACTCTTCCTGTGTAGCTTCTTTTCCTTCAAGAAACTGTATATCGTCTATAAGAAGTACATCGAGTTTGCGGTATTTGTTTCTGAAACTTCTTGTTTTGTTATCATTGATAGCAGTGATGAGTTCATTGGTGAACATTTCAGCAGAAACATAGAGAACCTTTGAAGCAGGATTGTTTCTGATAATATGGACACCGATAGCCTGCATCAGATGAGTTTTGCCTAATCCGGAACCACCGTAAATAAAAAGAGGATTGTATATATCTCCCGGAGCTTCAGCAACAGCTACACTGACTGCATGAGCGTATTTATTGGAATTACCGACTACAAAATTTTCAAAATTAAACCTCGGATTGAATAATTTCTCCTGATTCAGAGAATTCTTCATTCTTGTGGTATCAATTTTTGTTGCGTCGTATTCTTTTTCCTGCTTGATTACTACTCTGTATTTTTTATCAAGGCTGCTGTTGAGAGCATTCTCTATCAGATTGAGATAGTGATCGTTTATATGATTGATGAGTTTTGCCTGATTAGGCCAGGCAAGATAAATAATACCCGATTCCTCCTCAATATGATGGATATAGAGAGGGGAGATCCAGGTATCGTAACTCAGATTCGTAGTATTAGCCTTGAGATAACTAAGAGTAGTACCCCATATCTTGTTTTTTTCCAATTGTCTTCTCCTGATAGTTATAAACACATTTTACAAAAAGTTTTCCACATATGCAAAGGCTGAAATATGTAATAAAAAGCTTATAAAAGGAAATCAAAAAAATAGTTTTCCACATATTGTTGATAAAGTTGTGAATAAGTATTTTGCAACACTACATATTGTGAATAAGTGCTTTTTTGATTCTGTTGTTTTTTATTTAGACATAATATTTATCAGGTCCGGATGATATTAATAACTTGACTAAAAATTGCCGTTAAACTATAATTTTCTGGCGTATGCTCTTGGAATTCAGAGAGCAACATATTTAAATCACTACATATATATATTAGAAGGAGTTAGAGTAATGAAAAGAACTTATCAGCCTAAGAAGAGACAGAGACTTAAGGAACATGGATTCCGCAAGAGAATGGCTACAGCCAATGGACGTAAGGTACTTAAGAGAAGAAGAGCAAGAGGAAGAAAGTCTCTTACAGTTTAAAAGTAAGATCAGGTGTTCCAGGTGAAAGATAACAGCGAACTGACCCTTAGAAAACAGAAGGATTTCAACAGAGTATATAAAAGAGGAAAATCCAAGGGAAGTAAATACGTTGTTGTTTTATACAGAAATAACAATCTCGGCTATACAAGAACTGCTTTTGTTTCCAGCAAGAAGGTTGGAAATTCTGTACAAAGAAACCGTTCCAGAAGACTCATGAGAGAGTCTTATTACTCTGTAAGAAATAATATCAAAGAAGGCTACGACATTATATTTGTAGCCAGAAACAGTATCAATGATGCCGGAATGAAAGATGTACTTCAATCTATGTACGGCACTCTTAAAGGATGCGGTCTGTTCAAATAGACATCTGACACAGGGAACATGAAAGAAAAAAACATTTTTCAGAAATTTTTAATCATTATGGTAAGGGCATATCAGCTCGCAATATCTCCTTATATAGGAGCTCATTGCCGGTATATTCCAACCTGCAGCGCTTATTTTATAGAGGCTGTTGAAAAATACGGCGCTCTTAAAGGAAGCTGGCTGGGGATCAGGAGAATACTGAGATGTCATCCGGGCCACCCGGGTGGATATGATCCTGTACCGTAAGAATGGAGACAGATAATGGGAATAATTGCCAAACCTATCGGATATCTTCTGATGTGGATATATAGGTTAGTAGGAAACTATGGTATTTCTCTGATTATTCTTACATTCATCGTTAAGCTTGTTCTGTATCCTCTCTATGCAAAACAGATAAAATCTTCTGCAGGTATGGCAGAAATGTCTGAAAAAGCACAGGAAATACAGCGCAGATACGCGAATGACAGAGAAAAACAGAATGAGGAGATGCAGAAGCTTTATGCAGAAGTAGGATTCAATCCTATGAGCGGATGTCTTCCTATGGTCATTCAGTTTCCTATTATCATGGGACTGTTCGCACTTCTCAGAAATCCGATGAAGTATATGCCTGCCGGAAGCGAAATGATCTTTGCTAATCATGAGTCTTTCCTCTGGATCAAAGACCTCGCTCAGCCGGATCCGTGGATTCTGCCGATCGCAGCAGGTGTTGCGACATATTTTGCTTTTGCTCTCAACAGCGCAATGACAAATATGGCACAGCCTGGAGCATCCGCCGGACAGAACAAGGCTATGAACGCAATAATGAAATATTTCTTCCCGGTAAGTATTCTGTGGCTCGCAAGATCATATCCTGCAGGTCTTGCCATTTATTGGGCAGGCGGCCAGTTTATGCAGATTTTCTTCAATATCCGTATCAATAAGATGAGGGATAAGATGGCTCAGGAAAAAGAGCAGAAGAAACTTGTGGAAAGAGCAGAAAAAGAACTCATCAGGAAGAAGAGAGCAAGAATGAAAGGATATGTTCAGTAAATGAGATCTTCAGAAAAGTGGGGAGTCGATGTTGAAACTGCTGTAAGTCTTGCGCTTAAGGATCTCAAGCTCGAAAGAGATGAGGTAGAAGTGGAAGTTCTCGAAGAATCATCAAGCGGATTTCTCGGTATAGGTTCCAAGCTTGCTAAGGTAAGAGTAACAGCAAAAGAAGAAAAGAACAGTAATACAAAAGAAAAAGCAACATTCGACGATATAGATGCTATCCTTGCAGGACTCCCTGAAAATTCATCAAACAAGCTGCCTGATGAAGTCAGAGCAGAATATGATAAATATGAAAAGGAAGAGCGTGAGGATGCGCGCGCAAGAGAAAGAGCTCTTTCAAAAAGCAGAAAGAGCAGCAAATCAAAGAGCAGAAAATATGATTTGTCTGTAGAAGACACAATGCTCTATGAAGTTAAGAAGCTTGATCCGGTAGAAGGACATCCTGTAGAGACTTTCCTTAAGGATATCGCTGATAAAATGGGAATCGACCTCAGTTTCAGCGTAAGAGAAGGAGAAGAGCTTGTATTCGTTGAGATTACCGGAAAGGATACAGGAACGATCATAGGCAAACGCGGAGCAACTCTTGATGCAGTACAGTGTCTTGCCAGCTATGTGGTAAATAAGGACAGAAACAAATACACAAGAGTGATCCTCGATGCAGAAAACTACAGATCAAAGAGAGAAAAGACTCTGGTAAATCTTGCAAACAGACTTGCAGGCAAGGTGGAAAGAACAAGAAAGCCGGTATCACTTGAGCCGATGAATCCATATGAGCGTAAAGTGATACACTGCACACTTCAGAGCCACCCGAGAGTCAGGACAAGAAGCGAAGGAAAAGATCCATACCGCAAAGTCATCATAGAGCTCAAATAATTAGAAGCAGTAATAAGATATCACCCTTTAACCGGGGTGATATTTTTTAATGTAAAGAATCATCAAAGGACTGTAATTTCTTGATAAGGTAAAAATTATAACCAATAAAAAAAATTGTATTAAAAAGGTACAAATGCAGATAAATGGAATTAACCATAGATTGTATTAAATATATTATAATTTTCCTAATAACTCATAATAACGTACTAAAAACTATTACAGCGAGGCACGATTATGGAAAAGAGCAGAAACAAGCGAAGAACAGGCAGAGTGATACTGGCGTTATTGCTTTCAGTCGTCATGACAGTGACATTTATGCCTGTATGGTCGTTCGCGACTACAGAAGTACCGGAAACATCCGGATCAGATAATCAGTCTTCTGCGCAGGAAGCAGCGGAAAACACTGAAGATTTGAATCAGAATGAATCAATGTCCGGAAGCAGCGAAGACCTGGATGAGAATGAGTCAGTGTCCGGAGACGAGCAGAGTGGGACGGACGTGCAGACACAGACAGATGATTCACAGGAAAAAGTGACAGAGAATGGTTCTGAATCATCCGGTAATGAAACAGCAGATGAAAACGGTTCTTATCCTGATAAGAATAACGTTGAGATTTATGCTGAAAAGGAAGCTGTACAAGTAGATGTAACTGTTGACATGGCAGACAGTGANNNAGATGAAAACGGTTCTTATCCTGATAAGAATAACGTTGAGATTTATGCTGAAAAGGAAGCTGTACAAGTAGATGTAACTGTTGACATGGCAGACAGTGATGATCTGTTAATGCAGTTTCTTAAGAATAAAGTAAGAGAAGAGATAAGCAATGCTCCGGCGAAGAATGGGGCTAAGAGAAAAACATATTCTCAGTCACGCAAGAGTAATCTCTCCGGTCCTGAACTGAAAGTATATGAAGCACTTGCTCCTATGATAGAGTCGGTAGCTTTAGGAGAAAGCGATTCTGCAGAATTCAGAATTCCAATCAGTGAAATATTTGGAGATAAAATGCAATACACAGCAGAGGAGCTCGGTTTTGATAATCTGGATGATCAAGAGGCATTCAATGCTTTCTATGCTAAATTCGATTATGATGAAGGCAAGGTAATAGATGCTCTTCTTACAGACATGCCATATGAAATGTACTGGTATGATAAGACTGTAGGTACAACTGCTTCAAGAGAAATAAGCCTTGAAAAAGGTGAAGATTACATGAAATTAAGTGATGAATCAAATTATGTTTTACAATTCAAGGTTTCTGCAGACTACAGCCAAAGCGGAGATTTAAATACAACTGATGTAGATACTTCAAAAACAGGTGCAGCAGCAGATTTCGCAAACAATACTGCAGAGATAATAGTCGCTCATGAGAATGACAGCGATATAGATAAACTGGAAGCATACAAACAGGAAATATGCGATGCTGTAGATTACAATTTTGATGCAGTGCAGCAGGATACTTCTTACGGCGATCCATGGCAGCTTATCTGGGTATTCGACAATGTTGATAGTACCAAAGTAGTCTGCGAGGGTTATTCAAAAGCTTTCCAGTTTCTTTGCGATCTGACGGAATTCAATAGTTCAAAAATCGATTGCTACCGTGTGACCGGTAAAATGGGTGGAGGTACAGGTGCCGGCAATCACATGTGGAATATAGTGCACATGGATGATGATAATAATTATCTTGCAGATATAACAAACTGCGATGAAGGCTCTGTAGGATATGAGGATCTTCTTTTCATGAAAAAGCCTCTCAATGAAGCTGTGTCCGGATATGATTATAGTTTTGAATGTCAGGGACAGACAGTAAACTATAAATATGATGAAGATACCAGAGATATATACAGTGAAGAAGAGCTGACTCTGGCATATGATGACTATGATCCTGAATGGAATCAGGGATCGGGCGGAAATGAAGAGGAGGAAGAAGTTCCTTTTTATGATTATATCGGTGAGGAATGGGATACTCCTGTATTCACGGATGGTGATGCGGTACTGCATATAGATGTTCCGGAGGGGGAAAATCTTCCGGAATATGACAGTATCGGCCGTATACAGGTCGGAGCAGCTGTTCAGAGAGATGACGGACAGGGATTCGACTGGGTAATGGAATTTGAAAGAAACAATGAATTCACTTTCGATGAAGATACACTTGAAATAACTATTCACGGAGATAAGGCGCAGGCAGCGCTGGAAAAAGGTTTTATAGACATTTATGTTGAAGGAGTTGCCGAAGGATCGGACGGTGAGCAAGACAGAACAGTATGGCGCGCCGGAGGACACATTGCCTACATGGAGCCGTTAACGGAATTCGATATTTCTAATGAGCTCTATATGCTCATAGGTCAGAGTGAATGTAAAGATAAGGAAGATAATACAGCCATTGTAAGGAACAGCAGAAATCCTTCTGGAGAAGAAATCTTATACAATGTATTGTCTGTAGAAAGCACTGATGAATCGGTAGTTTCAGTTGATGATAGCGATGAATACGAGTTCAGATATTCTGCCTGCGCTGTAGGAGATGCAGATCTGACCTTCGTCTGCCAGCTGGAAGGCATAGCAGTCCCGGTAGTCCATGTCATGCATGTACATGTAAGAGAACGTATTTACAGTACTGACGTATGGACTCGGAGCGGCAGCGATAGTTTCCTTCCGGGTGCTACAGTAGACTTCGAAGCATTTGCTGAGCAGAAATATAACGAGACAGATCCTGAAAGCGATAATACATATGAGAAAAAAGAGCCTGTAGACAGCAGCATGCTGGTGTGGTCTGTCGAAAATGGTGAAGATGCAGTCAATGGAGATATCACAGCCGGAGAAGACGGTATTACAGCATCACTGAAAATCAAGTCTTATGATGAGCTTAAGGACGAAAACGGAGAAGTCAACAGAGAAATCCGTGTCAGACTGTCTGTGATAGAAGGTGAGGACACAGATCCTGTTTCATACCGTGATTACGTGATCCACGTCAGGAGCGGCTATGTAGAAATCACTCCTGTCGATGAATTCGAAGCTCTTAAGGATATGGAAGTGGGAGAGTCCAGGACTATCACACTTCAGGCAAGAGAATATTCCTCACAGGGAGGAGAAGGCTTTGATGAAGACGGAAGCCGGGCTATAGAAAATGTACACTTTACCTGGGAATTTGACAGCGGTTGCGTAGAGGTAAAAGACAATGAAGGCAATTTCATCGGCTATGATGAAGAGACCGGTGAATATGCAGATACGGGAAATACGACCGGTTCTTCGTGCACATTCACTATAACAAGAAAAGAAGACTGGGATGGAAGGCTGATGGCGACAGCCCAGTGGGGAGAAGAAGAAGAATCTGTCAGCAGAGAGATAAGATTCAATCATAAGAACTATGACCTGTATCTTGAAGGAGATGAGAGTGAAGGTCTGTACAGTGACGGGGATCATACGCTGTATCTTAAGGCAGATGACCTTTCTGAAGAAATACTCGAAAAACTGAGAGTGGAATACAGCCTCGGGATCGAAAAAGAAGGTTGGAACTGGGATGATGACCCTGATGAAGAAAATCGCTGGGAGATCCTGGAGAACCCTTCCGGCAGCGAACCACAGCTTTATACTGTAGCAGAGAACGGCAGATCGATAACGCTTCACGGTGACGCTCTGTATCAGAAGCTCGGAAGAGAAGAAGACATACATGTCTTTGCAAAGGTATTGATCGGACCTGATGCGGAATATCCGGCTGCGGAAATTGACAGATCAATAATGCTTCATGAAGCGACTCTTGAATGGGAAAAAGAAGAAGACAGAGATTTACTCCCGGGATGGAACGGGAAGGTTGAGAACTCATACAGGCTGTGGATAGAAAACTCTGAGCATCCGGGACGTGATGAAGAGTGGTATCAGGTAACCGGTGTTACTGTAGAGTCAGGTGCTGAATATCTGGAAGACTGGTGTCTGGACGGAAGCAGCACACTCAAAAAACAGTATGATCAGGGAGATGAGACAAGCGATGAATACTGGTGGGATTACAGGATAAAGGATCTGCAAGACCTGCCGGATGATTTCAGCGAAGCGAAAGTAACTTTCAGAGTCAATGTGGCAGATAATGAATGGGGTGTCGGATCATATACATTTGATTTAAATATAGGCAGAGATGTTTTCGAAGTCCGCATCGAACCTGAAGATGATAGATTCGCCGGACTGCCGGGGACAACGATTCCGCTCACGGCTATTGCGGAACATGAATATATTGATGACGAGGACAGATATGTCAAAGACAAACAAGGCCTCGGTTATGAGTGGTCATTAAGTGAAAACGATGAAGAGCTCGCTGAGATCATCCCGGATGAGGATGATCCTGCGAAGGCTATGCTCGTGATCCATGAGCTTCCTGATGGAGAGGACTGGATAGATGAGGATATCGAAGTACATGTGGAGCTGACTTACAGCGCAGATGGCGGGAACCCGGTGAATGTCGCAGGCAATGATCTGAGGATCCGTGTAACCAGTCAATACTCGGAAATCATCCCGCGGACACTGGATCGCGAGCTCGACATCGGCAAAAGCATTGCTTTTAACCCGGAGGTATATGAACATGACTTAAGTCTTCCTGATGAGAACCCGGAAGACAGATATCGTGTGGTCAATGCCGACGAAATTGAATATAATTTCTACTTTGATGAAAACGCACTGAAGATCACCGGTCCTGACGGTGAGGAAATAGGACCGGGAGAAATATGCGATTCCGGCGAATATCAGATCACAAGGATCGGAGACTGGGATACGTCTCTTCATGTAAATGCTTTCTGGGGCGGCGGTTCCGCAGAGGAGGAGTATTGGTTCAACAGAAAAGATTACCACCTGGATTTCGAATCTGAATCGAGAGATGTATTCATCGATGGAGAGAGAGAAGTCTGGCTTAAAACGGACCGCCTCGGAGACGACTGGAGCGACAGATATGATATCGATTTCATAGTCGGCATAGGCAACTGGAATGAAGAAACAGAGAGTTTTGAATGGGAAGAGACATTCACAGAAGGTACTGAGTATACGAAAGATCTCTCCGTGCCGGGAGTAACGATCATAGGCAGCGCTCTTGATGAGGACTTAATTGACAAAGACATACAGATCGTCTATCAGCTGAAAGCAAAAGGCTCGGATGAGATCCTCAGCGAGGACGACTTCAATGTACATGTCTGCGAGGCATGGGAAGAAAGCGATCTTCCGGTGGAGAATGAGGATATTGATCTCCTGCGCGGATGGGACTATACCATTGACGGACATATCGGCTATCACAGAGGAAATGCGGAAAATCCGGATATCTCAGGAGAGTACATCATTCAGAGTGTGACATATGCCAACGCACCGGGAACATCCTCTGATGATTACACCAATATAGAGGCGAGACCTGTCTCCGACGGAGAAGGAAGCAGACTTGAATGGAAAGTCCGCGCCAACGCACCGGGTACCTCAGTGATCAGAATAACATATACCGACAGCAATGATGATTCCGGCGAAGAGTACACACGCGACTTCAATATAAATGTTAAAGAAGATATATATGAAGTCACGATTGATAGTGTGGACGGAGTATTCGAAGTACAGCCCGGAGAAACGATCAGGCTGAGAGCATATGCTGTACACAAGAGCACAACAGAAGACGAAGACGGAAACTGGCGCTATGAGGAGACGCAGGAAGCCTTTGACTATGATTGGGAACTCGGCGATCCTTCTGTCGCTGATCTGTATGCGGTCGATGATGATCCGTCGATGGTCGATCTTACATTCCATAAGGATGTAGAGGATGCAGGCACTAAAGTCAGAGTAAAAGTCTTTGTGGACGGCGCAGAACAGTTTGAC
>ONHU01000090.1 GCA_900317675.1 uncultured Eubacteriales bacterium | reverse complement strand
CAGGACATTCTCACAAGATGGAAGAGAATGCAGGGATATTCGGCACTCTGGCTTCCGGGATCGGACCACGCCAGTATTGCTACAGAAGTAAAGGTAGTCGAAAAGCTGCGTAAAGAAAAGGGCATTGACAAGCATGATATCACCCGTGAGGAGTTCCTTGAATATGCATGGGACTGGAAAAGAGAATACGGCGGACGTATCACGCGTCAGTGCCGTAAACTCGGCGACTCCTGCGACTGGAGAAGAGAGCGCTTCACGATGGATGAAGGCTGCAACAGGGCTGTCAACGAAATGTTTATCAGTCTATATAAGAAGGGTCTCATTTATAAGGGGTTCAGGATCATCAACTGGTGTCCTAGCTGTGAGACAACACTGTCTGATGCTGAGGTAGAACACGAGGATATCGATGGCCACTACTGGTATTTCAGATATCCGGCTGCCGACGGAGGTGAAGGGATCACGATTGCTACATCCCGTCCTGAGACTATGTTCGCAGACGTTGCGATCGCGGTAGCTGAGGGAGATGAAAGATATGCCCATCTGGTAGGCAAAACAGTGATCCTGCCTCTCGTAGGCCGTGAGATCCCGGTCATCACAGATGAGCACGCAGATCCTGAGAAGGGTACCGGCGCAGTAAAAATCACCCCGGCGCACGATATGAACGACTTTGAGGTAGGTCAGAGACACGGACTTGACGCTAGCCTCTCATGTATTGACGAACATGCTAAGATGACTGCTCTTGCAGGAGAGTATGAAGGCATGGACAGATATGAATGCCGCAAACTCTGGGTGCAGGCACTCAAGGATGCCGGATATCTGGTAAAGATCGATGATCTGACAATCCCTGTAGGAAAGTGCTACAGATGCCATACGGTAGTTGAACCAAGGATCAGTGATCAGTGGTTCGTTGCCATGAAGACACTTGCGGAGCCGGCGATCAAAGCTGCTGAAGGAGAAGGCGGAGAGCTGGTACACGTTCCAAAGAGATTCGAGAAAATATATCTCAACTGGCTCTATGATATCCGTGACTGGTGTATTTCAAGACAGCTCTGGTGGGGGCACAGGATACCTGCATACTACTGTGATGAATGCGGAGAAGTTGTTGTAGATCATAAAATGCCTGAGAAATGTCCGAAGTGCGGATGCACACATCTGCATCGGATGAGGATGTACTGGACACATGGTTCAGTTCTGCTCTGTGGCCATTCTCTACACTCGGATGGCCTGAAAAGACACCTGAGCTGGATTACTTCTATCCAAACAGCGTCATGGTCACAGGCTATGATATCCTCTTCTTCTGGGTCATCAGAATGGTGTTCTCCGGACTCTACACGATGGGCGAGATCCCGTTCAAGTATGTTTACCTGCATGGTCTGGTAAGAGATGAACAGGGAAGAAAGATGTCAAAATCTCTTGGCAACGGCATAGATCCGCTGGAAGTAATCGAGGGATATGGCGCTGATGCTCTCAGGTTCATGCTTGCTACCGGAATTTCTCCTGGTAACGATATGAGATTCATAACCGGAAGACTTGAGTCTGCAAGAAATTTCGCCAACAAGCTGTGGAATGCGTCCAGATTCACGATCATGAACCTTCAGAGTGAGGACGGAGGCTTCCTGCCTATGGCTGATGCAGGAACAGCAGTCCTTCGCGATGAAGATAAATGGATCATATCCAAGATCAACGAGGGAGCCAGAGAGATCACTGAGGATCTTGACAAGTTTGAAACCGGTCTTGCAGGACAGAAGATCTATGACCTGATCTGGGATGTTTACTGTGACTGGTATATCGAGCTGATCAAGGGAAGACTCTACGGCGATGATGAAGAAGACAAGAAGACTGCAAGATACGTACTGCAGAAAACTCTCAAGGATCTTCTGAGACTGCTCCATCCGTATATGCCTTTTATCACAGAGGAGATCTGGAGCTATCTGCCTGCAGAGTCGGCAGACAAGAATAATCCTGACGGACTGCTGATCAGAGAAAACTGGCCGGTTTATGATGAGAATATCGATTACAGCGATGCTGAAGAGAGAATCGATACTGCAATGGAGATCATCAAGGCTGTCAGAGCGATCAGGGTAGAGGCTGAAGCTGCTCCATCAAGAAAAGTAAGCGTTATCGTCAGAACGGATACGCTCACTGATATGATTCCTGAGATCAGCACACATATCTGCAAAATAGCTAACGTTGACAGTATCAGTACAGAACCGGCAGGCGCTGAGGCACCGGATGATGTTATGTCTGCTGTCATCAGAGGAGGAGAGATCCTTGTTCCGCTTGACGAGCTCGTTGACAAGGCTGCTGAGATAGAACGCCTCGAGAAGGAAAAGAAGAGACTCGAGGGCGAGGTAATGAGAGTAGAGAAGAAGCTTGCCAATCAGGGATTCGTTTCCAAAGCACCTGCGGCGGTTGTCGAAGAAGAGAGAAGCAAGGGTGAAAAGTATAAGGAGATGCTCGGAACTGTGATCGCAAGACTGGAAGCTCTGAGCAAATAAGATATGCCGAGTGAAGAGGGTTTTTCGAGGATGAAAAAAGCACTTGATGTGCTTGGACATCCCGAACACGGACTGAAAGCTGTACATATTGCGGGGACCAACGGAAAAGGTTCGGTCGCGGTGATGACGGCCTCGATTCTTGAAGAGGCCGGTTACACCGTCGGACTGTATACCTCTCCTCATCTTGAGCTGGAATCAGAGAGGATACAGTACTGGGACGGCGGACACCACATGATCGACCAGTCTCATTTTGATGAGCTGATGGAGCAGGCGCGCGAAGCGATAAGAAAGGTCGATGCCGGATACGCGTCGGTTTTCATGGTCTATACTCTGGCAGCATACCTGTACTTCGCTGAAATGAAGCCTGATTATGCTGTGATTGAATGCGGTGTCGGAGGCAGACTTGATGTGACCAACACGATCGACACGCCTGTTGTGAGCGTATTCACTCAGATCGGGCTGGATCACACACAGTCACTCGGAAAGACTGTTTTCAGGATCACCAGAGAAAAGGCCGGGATCATTCGTCCGGGAGTGCCTGTAGTCAGTCAGTCAGATGATCCCAATGTTCAGAAAATTCTCAGAAGCACTGCGCTTGAGAAAGGCTGCAGCTTCACAGATGTTTCTGTCCTTACTGATCATTACAGAAAGTATCCTCTTGCTATGACCGGAGATTTCCAACTCAAAAATGCCGCGACAGCGGCTGAAGCTGTCAGAGCGGCCGGAATAGAAGTCACTGAAAGTGATATCGCATCAGGACTTGCAAAGGCATTCCATCCGGGCAGATTTGAAATAATACGCGAAAACCCTTATGTGATCATTGACGGAGGGCATAATCCGGATGCAATAAAGGGGATGTGCAGATCTTTTACGGAATTTGCCAGACAAAAGAAAATTAAAAGAACACTTTTAATTTTTGGATGTATGAGAGACAAAGATTCCCGTCGTATGGTACAATTACTTACAAGTGATTTAAGAGGCGTAAGCTATGCTTCAGTTGCGATCGATTACGAGAGGGCGGAGGACCCTGAAACGATCGCGGGCTATTTTGCCGACATGGGGCGGAGCTGCACCTGCTATAAATGTGCTGAGGAGGCATTCAAGGGGGCAATGGCTTCCAATTTTGAATGTATTCTTATAACAGGCTCGATTTATCTTGCCGGTGCCATGAGAGGTTATTTCTTGGGCAATAATTAAAACTATTTGTTAGAGAAAGGAAAACTGGACAATGTTTGACAGAAACGGAATCGACAACAGCAACTATAACCAGATGATCATCGAGGAGATCGGAAAGGTTTCCCCTACAGTAGCAGGACTTGTTGAAAAAGAGTATCTGAGACAGAAAAACAATGTTGAGCTTATCGCATCAGAAAATTACTGCTCCGAGGCTGTAATGGCAGCATGCGGAAGCTGTCTTTCATGGAAGTATGCTGAAGGTTATCCTGCAGCTCCGGTCAAGAGAACATCAGGAAACAAGGGCAGATACTATGGCGGAACCGAGTTTGTAGATCAGCTTGAAGAGTATTGCTGCGACTTATGGAGAAAGGTATTCAATACTGACTATCACGTAAATGTACAGCCTCATTCAGGATCACAGGCAAACTTTGCTGCTTATAAGTCAGTCCTCGAGCCGGGCGATACAGTACTCGGACTTAACCTTGACAACGGCGGACACCTTACACACGGTTCCAGCGTAAACTTCAGCGGTAAGCTCTATGACGTTCACTTCTATGATGTAGATGACAATGGCCGCATCGATATGGAAGACGTCAGAAGGAAAGCTCAGGAGCTCAAGCCAAAGCTGATCCTTACAGGAGCATCTGCTTACTCCAGAGTTATCGATTTCCCTGCATTCGCTGAGATCGCTAAGGAAGTCGGAGCATATTTCATGGTAGATATGGCTCACATTGCCGGTCTTGTAGCTGCAGGCGAGCATCCATCACCATTCGGATATGCTGATATCGTAACAACTACTACTCACAAGACTCTCAGAGGACCTCGCGGCGGACTGATCTTTGCAAGACCTGAACTCGCTAAGAAGGTAGACTCTGCAGTATTCCCATATGCACAGGGCGGCCCTCTCTGCCATATCATCGCAGGTAAAGCTGTATGCGCTGAAGAGGCTATGAAGCCTGAATTCAAAACATATCAGCATCAGGTAAGACTCAACTGCGCAGCACTTGCTGACGAGTTCACCAAGATGGGATACAAGGTAGTTACAGGCGGAACAGATAACCATGTATTCCTGCTTGACCTTTCTGATGAGCTGTTCTCAGGCAAGGATCTTCAGGTAGAGTGCGATAAGAACGGTATCACACTCAACAAGAACTGCGTTCCTAATGAGAAGAGATCACCGATGCAGACCTCCGGCGTACGTATCGGAACTGCACCTATGACTACAAGAGGATATCTTGAAGATGATTTCCGCAATGTAGCTCACAGAATCGACGATGTAGTCAAGATCCTCAGAGAGAGAAAGGCAGCTGAGGCAGCAGAAGCGGCAAAATAATCCAGACTGTCTGACAGACAATTCAGGGTGCCTGCACAAAGGTGTGCAGGCACCTTTATTATCGACAAAAAACCAATTCGATTGGTTGAATAGCCTTGTTTGCTGATGTATAATAATATCCAATCATTGAAAACAAAGGAGGGTAACAGCTTATGGTGAAGCTGCTCATAGGACATAAAGGAAGCGGAAAGACAAAGAGGATGATCGAACTGGCTAATGATACAGTTCAGACTGCAAAGGGCAGTATCGTCTTCATCAACAAGAATTCCAGACTCATCTACGATCTGGACTATAAGATCAGAGTTGTATGCATGGAGGATTTTCCTCATATTACGAATGAAGATGAGTATATTGGATTCCTGTTCGGTATCATGAGTTCAGACAATGATATCGAGACGATTTTCCTTGATGGAATTATGAGGCACAGAGACTTCGCTCTTGAGATCCTGCCGAGCTTTATTGAAAAGATCAAGGTCATTTCCAAGGAGTCAGGTATCGACTTCGTTCTGAGTGTTAGTGCAGAGCTTGAAGAGATGATCGGTGTCGATTTTGACAATATGGAAGTGCTTAATTAGAAGTGATAAGGCCCCGGGTCAGCAAGGCCCGGGGCGTAATTTTTTTTGACAGTCAGGAGAATTTATGGCGGTTTTTGAACAGATCATCAGCGGACTGGATAAAGGCAAGACAGAATATGAACATATCCTGGAGCGAATCAGCAGGGGGACATCTGCTTCTGAGTACAGAGCAGAGGCATCTGAAACACATCCGGACTCCATACTCACGCTTTCAGATAATCTTGTATTTATGGAAAAGCTGATTGCGGAAGGGTACAGCGGGAGTTTCAGGACAATATATATTGATCCGCCTTTCTTTACTAAATCAAAATTTAATGCTGCGGTAAGTGTCACAGGTTCGGACGGCGCAAAGCACCGTGTCAGGCACCTTGCTTTTGATGACCGCTTCGAAAGAAGTCTGGAGTATTACATAGAAAATATGTCAGTAAGGATCCTCATGATGAGAGATCTTCTGGCCTCTGACGGAACTCTCTGGATACACCTTGACTGGCATTCCTCCCACTATATCAGGCTGCTTCTTGATGAACTGCTGGGAGAGAAGAATTTTATCAATGAGATCATCTGGTGCTATAAGTCCGGAGGTTCCGGAAAGAGACATTTTTCCAGGAAACATGATACGATCCTTGTTTACGGCAAGGGTAAAGGATATCATATCGATATTCCTTCAGAGAAATCATATAACAGAGGCTTCAAGCCTTATAACTTCAAAGGCGTAAGGGAATACAGAGATGAACTCGGATGGTATACTCTGGTCAATATGAAGGATGTCTGGAATGTTGATATGGTCGGAAGGACCTCTTCTGAACGCAATGGATATGCGACTCAGAAACCGCTTGAACTGATGCGCAGGATAATTGAGGCCGGATCAGAGGAAGGCGACCTGGTAGGAGATTTCTTCTGCGGAAGCGGCAGTTTTCTCGAAGCGGCTCAGAAAGCAGGAAGGAAATGGGTAGGCTGCGACAACGAAAAGCTTGCGGTTTCTCTTGCAAGGAAGAGACTCAGCAACACAGGAGCGGATTATATTTCAGATGATGTACACCCTGAAGCAGGAGAAGACAGACTCAATATAGAAGTAAATGAAATTCAGAATCTTGAGAACGGCGGCAGACTGATCAGACTGAAGGTCGCTGATTTTGCGCCTGAGATAGATACCGGATATATACAGAAGAATGACAGGATACATATAGAAAATGCTCTGAGAGAGGATCCTGCAGAACTTATCGACTATATCCTGATCGACAATAACTTTTCAGGAAGGTTCGTGTGCCGCAGCCTTGAGGATAACGTGTCCGGAGAAATGGTCGTTTTAGCTCCTGGCAAGGTCAGGCTGGTCGCAGTCGATGTGTTCGGCAGAGAATACGACGGAGGATTGATATGACAGAAGAAATCAAAAAAGAAGAGAACATACAGGAACCGAAGGATAAAGACAAAGCGAAGACAATAGCATCAAGACCGTTCAGGAAGCTGAAAGGATCTGAGCGTAAGCATGCAAAAGAGAAAGATGATCTGATGAGTTCCCTTGACAGGCAGCTCGAAAAGCAGGAAATCGAAAACAGGAAGGCAAATGCTATCGCTGCCGCTGATCCTGAACTTCTGGGAAAAAGCAGAGTTGAAATGAAGATCAGAGAGATCCTGATGGCTCTGACAGCTGCTTTTATAGGATCTTTTGCGACTGTGTGCGTGATGCTTCCTAACGGACTGACATT
>ONHU01000021.1 GCA_900317675.1 uncultured Eubacteriales bacterium | reverse complement strand
TTTCTGGCTTCTTCACGACGCTCCTCCAGCGCTTCTTCTTCCAGGACTCTTATATGCTCCTTTTGCTCTGGAGTAAGCGGTCTCATTTTCCTCATTTTTTATACCTCCTGTTATCACTTCGGTATAAATAACACTTCCTCATAGGTACGGTATCACAACAGTTTTTTAATGATTATTGTTCTTCCGTGTCTCAACAAATGATAAATACTGCTAATAAAATAGTATCATCAGCAGATACCAGGACAAGGGGAGGAAATTGGTCTACAGTCATTTCTGCGCTTTTGTTACGGTTAAGCTCCGATGCTCTGCCGCCAGAGCCGCAGTCTTCAGCAATTAAAAAAATGCATATATCCTGAGTGGTGATCTCGCAGAAGAGCGGGCCGCCGGCTGCGCGATAGCGCTGCCGGGAACGGCGAAAAGCTCTTCGAGAATTATCACCCGAAGGATATATGCATAGTTTTTAATCTCTGAATCACTATTGATCTGTTTTAGGCTTTCTGACCGATGCGGCCTTCGATCCCAGCAGCATGAGTTCTTTTGTCGGATGCTCGAACACTTTAAGGCTGAAGAAAGCAGTCATCACCAGTCCTATGAGGCAGTACGCGGTCAGAGCAAGCGCCATCGACATAGTGCTCCCTCCGAAGGCAAGTCCCTTTGCCTGTCCGGCAACTGCGTCGTTGTAAGTGCCCCCGAACAGCACTGCAAGGCGCGGGAGGACTTTCCAGTTCCTGAAGAGATAGCAGAGCGGTCTGTGCCAGAAGTATACCTGCAGTGTCCTCGAGCCCATCACAGTGATGAAGCCAAAATCCTTGTCAGGTACTATTGCGATGATCGCGAACGTGATCGCCAGAGCGACCAGCCAGACGGCTATCCTGATCCACCAGCCGTTAGCATAAGCATAGCTGAAGAAATCCTGCAGGAACGCATACGAGCGTCTGCCGGTGAACCATTTCCTCCAGCTGTACATTCCCCACTTGCCAAAGCAGCAGACAGCCATGGTCACGATGATGGTCAGCCAGCTGACTGCAAGGATCGCAGTCTTCCTGCTGCGCGATACGCCATCGCTGCCATCCATTGCGTCGCCGTATCTGCCGCCTTTGAGGAGAGGCAGGAACTTCTTCATGTCCAGGTAGTATCCAATCATATAGATCGGCAGGAAATTGATCATCCTTGACAGGCAGAAGGTGTCTCCGACTGCCGGGAAGTATCCGATGACTGCGCTGAGGGCAAAAGCTCCGGTGATCATCATCCACGGTTTCAGGCGCTTTTTGCCCGGTACTTCGCTGCCCGTGTCGATGAGTCTCATCACGTAGAAGAGCAGTTCGTATTCAGCCATAACGAAGAGATACCAAGGGATGCCCGGCTCCTGGATCCAGTGCCAGAGCGGATTCTGACCCATGAGCGTTCTTGTGAACTGCAGGAAAAGCTTGAGTCCGTAAGCGCAGAAGAAGAATCCCCACACTTTGTCCCATCTGAGTCTGGTCTCGCCTTTGATGCCGAGAGAGGCCCTTTCCTCTGTGATGTAATGCTTGTGCACCAGTCCGGATATGAATATGAAGGCCGGCATATGGAAACTGTAGATCCACAGAGTGATCCATCTGACCATATGAGAATCGGACACATAATCAGTTGTCATGTGTCCGATTACTACAAGAAATATAAGCAGCGCTTTTACGTTGTCGTATTTATATATTCTCATCATTATTCACTTTCTTCGCCGCTTTCAGCCGCCTCGTCATTTCCGCCTTTGAGACCCTTGAGGAATTTGATGAAGTTGGTCTTTTTCTTTTCCTCTTCGATTGTCTGGATCTCTTCCTGAGTCGGGTTCATCACTTCATTGATCTTATCCAGACATTCCGCGACAGCCTTATCGTCCGGTCTGTATACCTGAAACTTCTGATCCGGTGTGAGTGAAGCAACGTAGTCCATATCGTATTCGCCGGTGATCTTCTGCATCTCTATATCCCATGCGCCCAGATCGCTGAGCTGCATCCTGACAAGAGCCTGCATGTCCTCCGAAGACATGTCGGTCTCAAGGTCCTCTGCGGCAATGTCCAGAAGCTCAGGATAGCTTGTGAGCAGAGACGGAGATGTCATCATCTTGTTCAGTACAGCCTTGAGGACAGCCTGCTGATTCTCAACACGCTTGTCATCCTCGTTGTTGAAGGCTTTTCTCTCTCTGGCAAAATACAGGGCTTCCTTTCCGCCCATATAGTTCCAGCCTTCTTCATATTCGTAATCGGATATGGAAGACTTGAATGCTTTAGGTGAATAAACATCGATCCCGCCTATGGCATAGATTATCTTCATTACAGAGGAGAAATTGCACTTTACATAGTAGTCCAGATCTACTCCGAGCCAGTCCTCAACTGTGTTCAGGGTCTCGTCAACACCGTATACTCCGGTATGTGTGAGCTTGTCCATCTGTCCCGCGGTATGGAGCTTGACATAGGTATCTCTCGGTATGGATGTCATCAGGATCTTCCTTGTCTGAGGGCAGACCGTAACGATCATGTTGACATCGCTTCGCTCAAGGTCGAGTCCCTTCTCATTGTTCCACATATCTATTCCTGTGATATAGATATTGAAGGCTTCACTGGTGATATCCTTCGTCTGGCCTGTGCTGTCAGTGCTGACGCGGGAATCGCCGCTGCCGCCTATCTTGGAAAAGGCCGCGTATGTGCTTCCGAGATAGTATGTCCCCACCCCGTACACTACGAGGAATATTACTGCAAGCAGCAGACCGAAGATCCGCAGACCTTTGCTCTTGCGCATGAACAGTATATATACAAGGATCAGCAGCACAAAAAGCACTGCCACGAAGGCCAGCGTCATTTCCTTCGGGAACGCGCTTACAAGCGTAAGCATCACCATGAAGGCCGCTGCTACCAGAGCCATGATGAGCATGATGAGTCCGTACCCCTTCTTAGGCAGGAATGATTTCTTTTCGCTCTTAGCGCCGTTGTTTTCTGTTTTGTCGTTTCCCATCGGTTACCTCTTACTGTTGTCCGTTTATTTATCTTTTTTATCGTTGATATTGTCCGGCATCCTGAGTCTTATCGTACGGCGGCCGGACTTTTTGTCTGATTTCGCTGCATCTCTTGCTATCTCAGCAAGGAGCTCGTCATCTCTGGAATCAGGATTTTCTCCTGCAGCTTCTTTTTCCGCTCTGCGTCTCTCCCTTTCCTGGTTGAGCATCCATATCAGGTTTTCACGCTCAGCCTGCCTGGCCGCTTCGCGAGGGTCCTGCGTAATGATCTTGCGCAGGTTCTTCTTAGGCTGCCGCGGGACGATAATGATGCCCAGATACAGAAGCGCGATCACCATCAGGAACAGGGCGTCGATATAAAGCTCACGGCTGATGAGAACTGCCGCGACTCCCATGATACCAACGATCCCGTACATGATCAGAACGGACCGCCTCTGTCCGAAGCCTGCCGCCATCAGATGATGATGAAGATGGCCTCTGTCGGCCTTCATGATCGACTCGTGGCGGAACACCCTCCTGAGCATCGCGAATACTGTATCAAAGATCGGCACCGCGAGCACAAGCATCGGTATGATAGCTCCGACAAAAGTCGCCCTCTTGAGAGGAGATATGACAGAAAGCACCGCGATCATATATCCCAGATACAGCGCTCCTCCGTCACCCATGAACGTCTTGGCCGGAGAGAAATTGTACGGAAGGAAACCGATACATCCCGCAGCGACCGCGCAGAATGCTATGCATACAGGCATCGCTCCGAGCCTGATGCCGTGGATATACGCAACATAGGCCAGTGCTATGGACATGATCGCCGTGCTGCCTGCAGCCAGACCATCAAGACCATCCATAAGGTTGACGGCGTTGGTGATGCCGACGATCCACAGGACTGTTATCAGGTAAGCCAGTCCCTCGCCGAAATATATCATTGCCTGTGAACCGTTAGACAGCGGCGCCAGCATCAGATTGATGAAACGGATCCTGATGCCCAGCGCGAACATCAGCGATGCCGTGAGGACCTGAGCTGAGAATTTGATCATTGGTTTCAGATCATATATGTCATCTGCTACACCTGTCAGATACATCAGAAGGCCCCCGAACATAGCAATGCGGATGCTCGAGTTCATCGTAGCCGGTATGACCATCGCAGCCATCGATCCGAGGAAAATCGAAAGTCCCCCGAATCTCGGGATAGGCCTGTTGTGTACCCTTCTGTCATCACGCGGTTTGTCGATTATATCGTACTTGTACGCGATCCTGATGCTCAGCGGCGCAGTGGCCCATGATACAGTGATGCCTATCACAAATGCCTGCAGTATTCTTGTCAGATAGAATGATAGATGCATTTCTTTTACTCTCTGTTATTTCGGATCCAGTACTCCGTCCCTTACGAGCAGGCGGAGGATCCTCTCCGAATTCTTTCCATCGTGGAATTCTACTATCTTTCTGTATCTTGCGAGCTCTTCCGGATCCTGCGGCTTGCCGTAGCGGTCTGCGACAGCCCTGCGGATGTCGTCCGCATCCATGCAGACAGGTCCGAACACGTTGTCTTCATCAAGCATGAGGCGGGTGCCTTCACCGTAATGCTCCATGCATTCGTCTTTGTCTTTCCAGTAGAAGATGACATTGGCTCCTCTGTAGTAAGCGTCATACGCAATGGATGAGTAGTCTGTTATAAGGAGCGCGCAGTCTCTGAGGAGCGGGTCATACTGGTCCGTGACAACGACATGCCTGCCGAAGCCTTCCTCTCCGGAAAATCTCTCTGAGATAAGAGGATGAGGGAGTATGATGACCTTGTCTCTGAGTTCCTCCGGGACCCCATTGAGCATAGTCTCCATCATCCTGTAGTAGCCTGTATCGTGAAGATCGTGTTTCGCCTGATTGGTCTCCCAGCGTCTCCACGTAGGCATTATGATGATCTTGTCAGCGTTTTCATTTCTGACTGCTTTGTCGAACTTAGCCAGACCCGTGACATACAGGTCCTCATGCTTCATCCCCGCGAGGTCAGTGAAATGCTTAGCCTCAAGCTCTGAACTCACGACTGTCCTGTGAAGCTTGTAGCCTTTCTTCTTGTTGAATCCTACACGCAGGTTGGATCCGAGCGATACCATGTACATGACACCATGCTGCAGGAATACATACATTATTCCTTTTCCGTTGATCTTGTCAAGCACATCTTTGCTGGCAATGCGGAGCTGCAGCGCATGGTCGATCGTTTCCGTCGCTACGAACTTGCTGCAGGCGAAAAAATACTCAAGATGCTTGTCGGAATCCTTCTCGATAAAGTTCTTTTTGTATTTCTCATCTACATTCTGCACTGCCGGTATGCCGGTATCAACAATAAAATACACATTGTCGTATCCGGCGTCTATCAGCTTCTCGTACAGGACGGATGCGCTCTCTTCGTATTTTGCGCAGTTCTTTTCGTACATGAGCACGATGTCCTGCCCTTTCAGACGGCGCGCTCTGCGCTTTGCGTCTTTGAGCCTCTTCTGCCCCTCCGGTGTATCGTACTGATTGGCATCGCGCACTGTCAGGCACAGAGTGTTGTTCACATTCTGTCGAAGGTACATAGAAGTGCCGTCATGAATGAAGATCGCGCTGTTTTTGTTGTGTCCCTTCTTGAGATCTGCTGCTGAATACAGGAATCTGCCGCCGTGCTCGCCTTTGTATACAGGCTGAAGCTTATTCTGGATATCAAAATCGCGGGCTTCTTCCATGTCTATCTCAAGCCTGAACGTATTGAGACTGCATCCGAGCGGAAGCGGTCTTCCGAATCTGGATCCGAAGCTGATCTTAGCGGCATTCTCCTTTACGGGTACATCTATCCTGATCTGATCGGTATCAACACGGCCGCGGCCGTCCTGCATCCTGGTGATGCACGACCCGGAAGCGATGATGCAGCCATTTTCTTCCCATACTTTCATTCTGGTGATCCCTATGATAGGGATCTCTTTTCCGGCGGATCTCAAAATGTTTCCTCCTGATGCTTTCAGTCTCCGAGTCCGGCACCGATATCCTCGATGTTGATCGGAGTCTTCCATATATAGTCTGTGTAGTCTGATGTATTTCCCAGCAGCAGCATGTATCCGTCTTCATCAACAGCCGCGCTCTCGACCTCGCTCAGCTCGCACTGTACTGTACCGAGGTACATCCCGTGCTTCATGTCATAGAGGTCGACATAGTTGGTGCCATGGGTATCGCTTTTTGGCGACAGGCACCTCATCATGATGCCTGCGTGTCCTCCGCAATCCTGTCCGTACAGAGATGTAGCATGGTGAGCCGATCCGTAGATATGCTCCTTGACAAAACCGTCGTCGGTGTTCCTGTACATGATCAGTGATCCTCCGGAGCAGGCATACATGCAGTCTTCGATACTGTCGTATCCAAGCGCGTGCCCTCCGTGGGAGAAATTATATGTCCCGTATTCGCCCGTTTCCGGCTTGTAGGTAACGGCCCGTCCGGAGCCTCCGGCAACGCAGTAACAGGTCTTGCTCTTGTCCGAATACGCGAATCCGTTAGGATGTCCGATCACGATGTCCGGCACTGATATATTTTTGCCGTCGCCTTCTTTGTCGAAAGTGATGATCCTCTGCGAATCTGTGTCATACATGCCGTATGCCACGACGTAGCTGTCGTCCGTGCAGTCAAAGGACTGAGGTATATCAGCATTCGGTCCGTCTCCGACGATTGCCTTGACGGCTTCGCAGTTGTCAGGTCCGACATAGTATATGACGTTGACCGCAGCGCCTGCTGAGCTGACCGGTTCAGCAGCTATCGCTTCTATCGTGACTTCTGCCTCGTCCGGCAGATAGTCTTCGGTCTCTTTCGCGGTGACTTTGATGACAGTCGTTCCTGCTCCGGTAATGCTTACCTTGCCTTTCTTGCTGACTGTTGCGACATCCTCGTTGTCAGAGACATATGTCAGATGTGTGGAAGCCTTCAGTCCAAGATCAAAATCTTCAGAGGATGTCAGCTTGGTATATGAAGTCTTGCCCTCAATCGTCTGCGTCATTCTTGTGGCGAAAAACTTCTCTTTTGTTCCGAAGCCGTTTCTCTCATCATTGTCTGCTCTGATCACAACACCGTATGTGGTGCCCTCTTTGAGGTTCTTGAGAGTTATGGAATCCTTGCCTCCCTGCTGATTCTCTGTCCTGACCTTGTGCCAGCCCAGAGGTGATTCGCCTTTGATCCTGTAATAGACAGTATATGAATCTGTATTTCTCGTTCCCTTCCACTCAAGAGTGATCGTATTGATGTCTCTGTCCGTGGCCTTGAGCGTGCTCCTTTCGAGGATGCCCGGCCGCTCGTGGTAGTCCTTCCATATAACGAGAAAAGCTATAAGCGCTACAACAGCAAGCACGACAAGACCGACCCTGACCTGCTTCCTTTTCTGCTTTATGCTGAGATCTTTGAATCTGCGGTATCTGCGAAATACCGGCGCCCTTCTCATGCGCTTGCGGGGTCTGCTTGCCTTGTGCTTGTTCTGTGTATTGGATGTATTTCCCTTGTTATAAGATTGTTCAGAATTTTTAAGTCTTTTTTTCAATATATTATTTACTGTAGAATTCCTCTATCTTGCTGCAGACAAATTCCACTTCGTCCGGCTTGAGGCCGTAATACATCGGCAGTCTCAGCAGACGCTCAAAGGTGACTGTGGTATATCTGTCCTCGCCGTGGAACCTTCCGAATCTCTGTCCCGCAGGAGCGCTGTGAAGCGGCACATAGTGGAACGCGGAGCCTATCCCGTTTTCCTTGAGAAATGCGCTGAGCGCCGTCCTCTCTTCTATACCGGCTGTCTTGATATAGAACATATGTGAATTGTGTTCGCACTCTTCAGGTACTACCGGAAGCTCGATCCTGCCTGCGTCGGCCAGTGGAGTCAGCATCTCATAGTATGCGTCCCAGCTGGCTCTTCTGTTCTGATTGATCATATCCGCTTCTTCAAGCTGGGCATAGAGGAACGCTGCGTTGATATCGCTTGGCAGATAGGAGGATCCCATTTCGACCCAGGTGTACTTGTCGACCTGTCCGCGGAGGAATCTGCTCCTGTCGGTCCCCTTTTCCCTGATGATCTCGGCTTTTTCGGCATCCTCTTCATCCTTGATCAGGATAGCGCCGCCTTCGCCCATGCTGTAGTTCTTGGTCTCGTGGAAACTGTAGCATCCGAAGTCTCCGATCGATCCGAGCGCGCGTCCCTTGTATGTGGACATGACGCCCTGAGCCGCGTCCTCGACGACGATCAGACCATGTTTCTTAGCGATCTCCATGATCGTATCCATCTCGCAGCCTACGCCCGCGTAGTGGACAGGAGCGATCACCTTGGTCTTGTCAGTTATCGCATCTTCGATCAGTTTCTCATCTATGTTCTGTGTGTCCGGCCTGATGTCTACGAAGACGAGCTTCGCGCCTCTGAGGACAAAAGCGTTCGCTGTTGAAACGAATGTATAGGACGGAAGGATGACTTCGTCTCCCGGGCCGACATCCGCAAGTATCGCTGCCATATCCAGCGCTGTTGAGCCGGATGTGACGAGCAGACCTCTGCGGGCTCCGGTCTTTTCCTCAAGCCATGCGTGACATTTCTTGCTGAAATCCCCGTCTCCGCAGATCTTGTTGTTGTCTATAGCCTGATCGATGTATTGTTTTTCTTTTCCGATAAACGGAGGTTTGTTGAAAGGTATCATTTTATATCTCCTGCTCTGACCCTGAATACTCTTTTTGATTCTCTGACGGTCATGTAACTTGTATTATCTGTTTCCGTACATCTTTTCATAGTACTGCTGGTACTCGCCGCTGACGATATTCTTCCACCAGCTTTCGTTGTCGAGATACCACTGGATCGTCTTGCGGATGCCGTCTTCGAACTTAGTCTCAGGGAGCCATCCGAGCTCGCTGTGGATCTTGGTAGGATCGATCGCGTATCTCTGGTCGTGGCCTTTGCGGTCTGTTACGTAAGTAATGAGACTCTCAGGCTTGCCGAGCTGCTCAAGTATGATTTTGACAACTTCTATGTTGGCCTTTTCATTGTGTCCGCCGATATTGTACACTTCACCGACTCTGCCGTTCTCGAGGATGAGGTCGATCGCTCTGCAGTGATCCTCAACATACAGCCAGTCTCTTACATTGAGACCTTCGCCGTATACAGGAAGCGCTTTGTCGGCAAGGGCGTTGGCAATCATCAGCGGGATGAGCTTCTCCGGGAACTGGTAAGGTCCGTAGTTGTTGGAGCATCTGCTGATGGTCACAGGCAGTCCGTAAGTCCTGTGATATGCCATGACAAGCAGGTCCGCGCTTGCCTTGGACGCGGAATACGGGCTGGATGCTGTCAGCGGCATAGTCTCCACGAAGAAAAGGTCCGGTCTGTCAAGCGGCAGATCTCCGTACACTTCGTCTGTACCTACCTGGTGGAATCTCTCAACTCCGTACTTGATCGAAGCATCCATAAGCACCTGTGTGCCGAGGATGTTGGTCCTCAGGAAAAGGCCCGGATCTTCGATGGATCTGTCAACATGTGACTCAGCCGCAAAATTGACGACTTTATCGAATTTCTCTTCTGCGAAAAGCTTATCTACTGCTTCTTTGTCTGTGATATCGATCTTAACGAACTTAAAATGCGGGTGGTCCATCACCGGCGCGAGCGTCTCGAGGTTGCCCGCGTATGTCAGTGAGTCGAGTCCGACTATATCATAGTCCGGATGAGCCTTGAGCATATGGAATACGAAATTGCTGCCTATAAAACCGGCTGCGCCTGTTACTAATATTTTCATCTTGATTTTCCTCACAATTTACAAAATACGACAAATATATTATACTTACTTAGCTTTCTTTTTTCAATTGATATGAAGCTTCAACAATCCGCAGCATCATGCTGATATCATATTTCACATTTACTCAATTATTTCGGAGGTCAGACAGATGAATAAACGCTGTATGTCATTACTGATGGTCATACTGATTACAATCTTTTCGTTCGCAGGCTGCTCAGCGCTCGGCATCGCTGAAGATCAGGGGGCAGGCGCAGGCTCCGCAGCCACAACAGAAGGCGGCAAAACAGACTCTGCCGATACAGCAGAGGGAGGAGAGATCCAGGAGATCGATCCTGATGTGGACCCGTACCTGGTAGAAAAGGAATCTAACGGGATCTTCTATGAAGAAGAAGGCGAAGGCGCGCCTCTCTCGTTCGTAGAGGCAGATCCTTCCAGATTTTACGGGAAGTGGACAGCTACATCCGATCAGGCACTCTACATGTACGGCAATGTCGACCTGGTAGTCAACAGCAACGGTACCTGGACAGCGAATATAACAGACGAGAAGCTGGGCGGTCCGTGGAAAATGGTCGATGATCATATGCATATGGAGGATGATATGTTCAGCTTTGATCTGTCCTTTGAAGAGTCCGGCAAGCTGATCATGAGAGAGGATCTCGGGGACGGAGGAGAGCTTCGTACAGTTCTCACTAAGGCAGACTAAGAGGTAATTTTGCGGTTCGTTGACACAATCTACAATATCATCAGAGGCCTGTGTGTTTCTGCAGCCGTTGCGCTGATACTTGTATCAGTTTTGGTTTATCATGCAGATTTTCGCGGGCTTCTTTTATTTGCTCTGTATATCCTGGCTTATGTGCATTTTCCGGGCAGATTCATCCTTCGCGTGCTTAAGGTCCGCACAGGTCATATTTCTTCAGATCTCATGCTTTCCTTCTTCACCGGATGGGCTCTGACGGTAGCACTGTATTTTGTTTCCGCTTATTCGGGAGTTTCTCTTATTCTCTACGGATGCGGGCCTGTGCTGACGGTCCTGTATCTGATCCCGGCGATCCGCGACGGTTCAGTCAGGCAGTCTGTCAGGTCCTTTTCGTTTACCCGGATCCCGCTCGGTCTGTTTTTCTCTGCGCTGCTCATAATGCTCTATGTATTTCTGAACACTCAGTTTCTGTATATGGATCCCGGGCACTGTGACAACATCTACGCAAGCATAGATAAATGCTACCAGATGGGGCTTATCTCGTCGCTTACCAAGGGTTACCCTCTAGTCAATCCATGGGTCGCAGACCGTCTGGTCTATTATCACATATTCTCGCAGATCCTTCTTTCTGTTCCGGTCAGTCTGCTCGGCCTGAAAGTGGATTTCATCGTAATGTCCTGCTGCCCTTATCTCTCAGTCTATCTGCTGAGCACCACTCTGTATTCGATGTTCAGATATTTCTGCCGCCGCAAAGACCTTGCAGGCGTATACACGCTGTCGGTAGTGCTTTCTCACATGTTCATTGCCAGAGCGATATCGGCATCCTATCTGTTCCGGATCATATTCGTCAATGACAATTACGGCGGCTTCGCTCTTGCCGGAGCCGTGATCGTTGTAATAATGCTTGATATATTCTGCCGCTCAGAGGGAGAAGGAAAGGCCATGCAGGCAGCAAGGCTCGCGCTTCTAGTCGTTCTGATGATGCTTCTGACAGGTATCAAGGCTCCTGTCGGTCTTGTGATGACCGGAGGCCTTATCGGCACCGCGCTTCTGGGACTGATCCTCAGGAAAACCGGCAAAAGGGAGATCATCGCAGCTGCCGTAACGGCGCTTGGCTTTGTGTCGGTATACAAGTTCCTGCTCAGTTCTGACGCGACCGCAGGAGTCGGCGGAAGTTCGATCTTCTTTTTCGGTAACCTGACAGGACTGTGTTTCTGGAAACAGTCACTCATCGAGTACCTGACTAACCACGGGATCCCTCCGTTCATCAGACTGCTGTGTATACTCGCCTGCTTCGCCGCAGCCTTCTTCACAGCGTATCTGCTGCCGTTTGCCGTTGGCTATCTGCGCGAGCTGGTCCTCGTGCTCTCAGGCAGGAAGGACTATGACTTTGCGCGCGTGACTGTATACGCTGCGTCCATTGTCGGAGCCGTGATGATGATGTTCCTCAGATATTCCGGACACAGCCAGATCTATTTCGGTGTCGTTCTGGTCGCGTTCTGTCCTCTGATATCGTTCTGGTTCTTTGAGGATATGAACCGTGATACCGCTGTATGGATGAAGGCTGTCGCAGGTCTCTGCGGATGCGTGATGTGTGTTTCTCTTGTATTCACCTCATACACGCTGTACACAGCATACAGAAATATGATACCTGAAGCGGTCAGACATACCGATCCGGCATCTGAATACGGGGATTACAGCAGCCTCAGCGCTGAAGAATACGATGCTGTTATGTGGATACGTGACAATACAGAAGAGGACGCTCTTTTCGCGACACAGATGTATGCATCCGCGCCTCCGGAGGATTATGACTACACAATGCGCTGGCACAATGTCCATTTCCTCTACGCCGCATATTCAGGAAGGAATTTCTATCTTGAGGGTTCAGGCTTCGCGCTGACAGATGAAGAGAGCGGCCTGCGCCTGAAAATGATAAAGAATACAGATGCTCTGTATGATGTTCAGAATGATGCCAGAGGTGATCTGGCCAGAGAACTTGGTGTGGATTATGTGATGGTGACACAGAAACTGCATCCGACCGAAGACCTCTCGTCAGACGACTATACCAGAGTCTTCGTCAATAAAGATATCGAGATATACAAAGTAGCCGCGGAATAGTCAGCTGATACTTCTATCAGCGGATGAGCTCTTGAGCTCCCGCGCTCTTTTTTTGATGAAATAAATCAGAACAGCAGCAAATATGAGTGAAAGGACAGCCATTACCAGACTGTACATGACCGTCGCGCCTCTGATACCGTACTGTGTTACTGCCTTGTCTGCCATGAGCCACGCAAGAATGGCAACCACTACATATCCTGATATGAGATGCTGCTGGAATCTCATAACTGTGATGACGACTGAGAAGAAATTGACCAGCGCAAGCATCCCTCCGCCTACCATCAGGATGGCAAGGTCAATCTTGTATGCATGCAGGTCCGCGTTGAAGAGGAATCCCAGCACCGGGCAGCCTATAGTGAGCGCTACCGCGATGGCGAGCAGGGTGATCCCGAATATGACAAAGACCTGTCTTATGACAATGCGGTTGAACGGTTTCAGCTTGCCCTCATCCCACCGGTGCGCAAGCTTGACGAGGATAGGATTGAAGATGAAATTCGCGAACATGCCTATGGCGAAGACCGGCATGAAGATAAAGTTGTAGCATGCCTGATCTATGTCGCTCATGCATGCGTCTATGGCGTATTTCGGCGCGTTGCTGACATAGAGCAGCAGGAAATATCCCAGGAAGAGAGGCAGGCAGTCAATAAAGATCTTAAGGATCCTGCCCCATCTGAATTTAAATTCGATAGTACCGAATTCTTTATATACAAGCAGATTGGATGTAAACAGCGCGATTATGGAAAGGACGAACCACACAGTCATTGCAAGCGCCATATCATGGGTCACCACCTGTACTATGCAGCACCCAACCACGCCGAGCATGATCCTGTAGAAATTGGTCTTCGCCGAAACATCCAGTCTGCCTACCTGCTGGAACCTTCCGAAATACACCTCCGAATATGCCTCGACCACCTTTACGAGACAGATCATCAGGACGATATACGCCTTATACGGTGAATATCCCAGCCTGAAATATCCGTTGGCTACATATCCGAGGCTGACGATGAGCATGATAAAGCAGGCTGTGACCCTGTGAGAATGATAATCTGTAAAGGTCAGTTCCTCATTGATATCACTCACCTGATACTTCCTGACACCGTATTCTCCTATGTAAAACATAAGACTGCCTATCGCATAGGCAATGGAAAAAATACCGGCATCTTCCAGCCCGCTCGTATGCGTGATGACCATCAGAACGACAGCTGACTGTAAAGCAAAAATCGTAGCTGACATCGTATTCCAGATGTAGCTGTCTCTTACGACATTATTCGAATGTATAAAGAATCCCTTTAATTTCTGCATTTCCGCACTGCTTGTTCTGATTGGTGTAATTCTGCTTTTACAAACAAAGAAGCGTCTGCATAAACTGAGACGCTTCTTTGAACTATCTCATCTTTTTCAGATCAGTAGATGAATACCCTTGTTCCGATTGGGCAATTGTAGTAAATCCATCCTGCATGGCTGTTGGTGTTTCTTACACATGCTCCGGATTTCGGCCATCCGAGGTCACCCCAATAATTAGGCAAGTTGCCATGAATCGAGAAAACGCTGCATACGTTCCAGTAAGGAGGTCCATCGCTTCTTACTTTCTGCCTGATACGTGTAGTTCCTGTATCTGTAGGCGTGCTAGGACTTCCTGAAGCGATTTCCCATGGTCCTGCTGCATGGACCCAATGGCCTTGTGATCCGCGGAAGATGTATTCCTTCTGAGTATACTGGTTGACCCAGATCAGCATGTCAGTGTCGCTGGAGATACCGATGCTGTTAACGAGCTTCTGAGCTTCATCCCAGCTGTACTGCTTGCTTGTATCGATCTTATATACTCTGCGGTTCGTGGTGCTGATCCTGCTGACATACCATGTGTGTCCGCCTCTGTTGAATATGTAGCGTCCGCCGTTGAATCCGTTCGTTGCGACAGTCGTTCCCTCGCTGAACTGACCTCTTACTCTAGGGTCATGGCAGTGACAATAGAGATCGTATCTGTCCTCATCGAATGTGATCTGGAAGTTCAGGAGCCTGATCGGTGAAGATACAACGGTACAAGGCTGCTTGGATTCCGCAAGGATCTTTTTGTTTTTATCGAGTTTGACAGCACGGACGACATAAGTGGTATTGACGTCACGGCAGTCTACAGGAAGTGTGTGCTTCCATGTTCTGTTGTTGCGGCCATATGCCATTTTTGTGCCATAGCATCCTTTAACGCCTTTCTTGGACACCCATCTGATGATGTATCCGTCTGCGTTAGATACCTGATTCCAGGTAAGAGTTACCTTATTGTATCCGGATGTTGCCTTTGCCCCGGTAACGCTCCAGACCGTAGGTGTTCCGCTGGCTGCAAACCCTTCGAGTGTGCCTGCGAGTACAAGCATCACAGCAACCATCATCAATGTTAAAATTCTCTTGCGCATAAAAACGCCCCTTTCTTTGAAAAGTCTCTTAAGAAATCTTAAGTATTTGAAGTTATTATATCAACTAACACAACTTAGTGTCAATTGATTATAGCGTCCTTGATACGATGCGATACACATTATTTCCTGCGACCTCATCCGCCTTTTCGAACACTATTTCAGTATCCTCATCTCCGTACCATCTGTTGTAATAATCTATCAGCATTCCCTTTTTGTAGTCTCCGATGAGATACGCGTCAGGATTGTCGAGAATGTCTTTGACCGGATTGCCGATCCCGTATCTGTCAAGCAGTTCGAGCTTGTACGGACTCAGTGTCTCCCATCCGCCGGTGCCGGCTTCATTAGGCAGCTGCGTCGGATATTGCAGCGGTTTCAGATACGATACCGGCTGCTTCATGTCAGATGTCGGCACAACATAGAAATTGTCCGGATGCGAGGATATATACTCTGTCATTTCCGCCGGCTCTATCAGAGAATTGATATAGACTTGCTGGGCGACCAGTCTGTTCGCCGCCGGGAAGAAGAAAGCTCCTGTGACCAGAGCGGCAATAAGGCATACTGCAGCTCCGATTTTTCTGTGCTTAGCCGGCTCCGACTCTGTCAGCGCGTAGAGCAGCCAGTACGCAGCGCTTATATCTGCAACATAGAACGCTCTGTACTGAGGTCTCTGCATATAGTATATGGCTGAGTATACGGCTGCTGTAAGCATTCCCGCGGCAATCACATATATCCAGAAGCGCGGCTTCCTTGATACAGCGAAATAAACCGATATAAGGATCAGGATAACGATATGCATGCCCATGAAGCTCTGGTTCTTAACAGCCTCATAAGATCTGAGGAGAAACCTCTTGAACGCGAATACCGGCGTTATGTTTCCCTTGACATCAGGCCAGTTGATCTCATTTATCGTTTTAAGATTTTCAAGCGATGCGGCTCCGTCATAATCGAGTATGAACCGGTCGACCAGATACAGATCTTCCCATATCAGCCCCGCCTCTTCGTATTTGTCAGCATTTTTTTCATAGTTCCCAAGCAGCGGATAATCTGTCACCCTTGCCCTTTCAGACTGGTATTCTCTGAACAAAGCGAGCTCCGGTGTTCCGGCATTCATCATATCCGACAGCTTATCCAACCCGTAAGGCGCGATCATGAGCACCAGAATGCAGGCCACGGTCAGGATCTCCCGCGCAATGCCTTTTTCTTTAAAGACTTCGCCTTTGCCGAAGATCCACCAGATCAGCATGAATACCGCGACATATGCCAGCGCGGGAAACATTCCGTTCTGTCTGTACATTACACCGATGAAAAACTGTGCGAATCCCAGTATGTACGGGAGGATCTTTCTGCTGTGTATATATGTGTCAGCGACAAGCACGAGCCCTGCCGCCATAAGCAGCGCTGAGGTCTTGGTAAACTGCACACTGCAGTAATGATCAAGAGCGAAAAACAGAGTGACAGCTGCCGCCAGGATGTTTTCTGTAATATAGCTGCTCCTTCTGAACAATATGCCGAGCAGCGTCGTAAAAGCGAGGAATGATGCTGTCAGTTGAGACAGAATGAATACATTGACACCTGAAGTCAGCCCCTGCACTGCCGCAAGCGCCTTGCAGAGAAAGTAATTCACGAAGCCTACATGCGGATATCCTGCCGCCAGTTCCAAAGCAATCGCAAAGTCGTCATTGGTCTCATATATGATATCTGTGAACAGCATCACTGCCGCCAGTATTGCTGCATTGACCGCAACTGAGCAAAGCCAGCTGTGTTTATTGATCACGCTGTCTCTTTTTTCTGTCATTGTCCGCGCTATCTCCCTTTCCCGCTCTGCAGGTTATGTCAGTATCCTATTACTTATTCTATCCTCTGATGTTTTTATTTTCAACATGTGTAATTAGTGCTTGAAAGTTGGCCTGCGGCCATAATAATATTATTCAGTGAGGTGCAATTGTATGAAATATTCTATTGTTATTCCATGTTACAAATCATCACATACGATCCGTCAGGTCGTGGAAACCACTTGTGCGGAACTGGACAGGCTGGGCAGGACTCCATATGAGTTTATTCTGGTCGATGATTTTTCTCCTGACGGAGGAGCGACCGCCCGCGAGCTCAAAGCTCTCGCCACTGATTTTGACTGTGTAACAGCAATCACGCTCGCTCACAATGTCGGTCAGCACAATGCTCTGATATGTGCTCTGCATTATGCTGAGGGCGACGTGATCATATTCATGGACGATGACATGCAGACACACCCGTCCCAGCTCGACGCAATGCTCGGCGGACTCGATGACGACCACGATGTAGTATATGGCTATTATCCGGACAAAAAGCATTCCGGGTTCCGTAATTTCGGTTCCTGGTTCACGCATATGAGCGTACGCATCCTGATAGGCAAGCCAAAAGACATGAAGACATCGAGCTATGTCGTAATGAAGAAATATGTCCGCGACAGCATCATACAGTACCCTGCCCACTATACCCAGATGCAGGGACTCATACTCCGGACAGTAGCCGCGGAACGTATCGCCAGCGTGCCTATCGAACACTTCGACAGAGCCTACGGTGAGTCGGGTTACACCCTCAAGAAGCTTCTGAGCCTGTGGTCCAATATTGCAGGGTTCTCCATTGTCCCTCTGCGCTTCACCCAGAGATTCGGTGTATTCACCACTCTGTGCGGGGTCCTCGGCCTTGTATGGCTGCTGATCAGAAAGATCATCAGCAAGACCAAGATCCTCGGCTGGACATCCACAATGATGACGATCATCATCTTCTCAGGAATCATACTTATCACTCTCGGAGTAGTCGGCGAATACGTCGGCAGGATGTTCCTTACTATGGGAAATTACCCGCAATACGTCGTGAGAGAAGTATACGGAAAGAAGATGCAAGAGCACGCAAGGCCTCTTCCTGAAGAGCAACAGTGATCCCTTGTGTAACAACAAACCGGGCCATCACAGGTCCGGTTTTTAGATGTCTTTTATACAGGTTTTCGACTAATGCTGCTTCATGTTTTCCTTTACTGCTTCGACATATGCCGCAAACACGCTGACCCCGCTCTCTTCAATCCCTTCAGGATGCCACTGCAGTCCGTATACAGGCAGAGTCTTGTGCTCATATGCTTCTATATGTCCGTCCTGTTCATCCCATTGAGTCGCGTAGAGTCCCTCTCCGAGCTGATCAACGCACTGATGATGGAAGTGATATGTCGACTCTTCGGAGCCGAGGACATCATAAAGCCAGGTGCCTTCCGCTATTCTGACGTTTCTTTCGTATTTGTGCCAGCCTTCAGGCATATGCTGGATCGTAGTACCTCCGAATACATTGTTCACCAACTGCTCTCCGCGGCATATTCCCAATACAGGCTTTCCGGCGTCCGCATACATACGGACCGCAGCGAACTGGAACTCATCCTTTTCCTTGTCTGTATGCGTAGTCTCAGGCTGCCTCTCAGCACCGTACATGCTCGGATCTACACTATTGCCACCCGGGATAATGATAGCATCGTATTTATCCACATCAAGATCCTCGATCTTTCCGACTCTCTCAGAAGTACATCCGGTCAATGTCAGCATCTCCTGTATACCTTCCGCGTCTTCGGTATCATAATCGACGACTGCGATGAGCGGTTCTCTGTCAAGTTCAGCGGAGCTGTATGCTCCGGCGGGGGCGCCTGCGTCATCGCTGTCTTCTGCAGTCCTTATATCGTGCTGAGATATCTCATGCAGATACAGTACGAATGCAAAGACATTCAGTATCAGAAGAAAACATATAATTAAATACAGCGTCTTTCTCTTCATCTATACATCCCTTTGACGCGTCTGCGATCTGCGGACTACTCTCCTTTCATCATTCTGAGAGCGTCTTCCATACCTAGAGGGCAGATGCCAAGTTTTTCTGTAAGAAGATCAATGCTCATCCATGTCGC
>ONHU01000013.1 GCA_900317675.1 uncultured Eubacteriales bacterium | reverse complement strand
CTTACTGTTCAAGCCACTTGATAAGGGCATCTTCGGAATATTTTCTGAATCTCTTTCCTTTTTTTACGGTTGCCCCTTCTGCTGTGCGTTTGATTTCGTCTACCGCTTCATCAATCTGTATGCCGCCGCTGGTACAGAAAGGATATATGGTCTTTCCCTTCAGATTGTTCTCGCTGATAAAAGATGTTACAGCCTTCGGGCAAGTCCAGAACCATATAGGAAAGCCTATAAGGATCATGTCATAAAGGGCAAGGTCCTGTTTTGGGTTCTCAAGATCTACAGATACATTACCTTCTATCTCAGCTTTGGCTCTGGCTAGAGTTTTAAAATATGATTTCGGGTATGGGACAGAGGGAACTATCTCTATGATACGGTCCCCTTCCTCGAGAGGAAACTGTTCAGCTATGCCCCTTGTAACTCCGGAACGTGAGAAATAAATAACAGCTGTTTTCTTTCCAAACATAATATTCTCCCTGTTTCAGCATACAGCCTGAGTATGTGCGTTTCTTGTATCGCTTCAATCAGTAAAAAAGCGATTTGAATCAATAACCTGCCGCATTACACGGCAGGTTATGTCTTTGAGGTTGATTTTGATTTTATTATTCAACTTCTGCAAGTTCTCTTCTCTGCTCTTCTGTACCTTCAACCATAGCCTGGAACTTGTTCCTGAAGAACAGCATCAGAGCTCCGGATGCAAATACGATGATAGCAGCGATCAGGAATGATCTGGAGAAGTTAACTCTCATTGCATTGTAGAGAGGTCCGTAAGCAAGGCCTGCAAAGAAGATGATGAACGGCCAAGCTCCGAGAAGTGTTCCCAGATATTTCTTAGGTGCGTATTCACTGATGAATGAGTTGCCCAGAGGCGAGAACAGCATTTCACCTACAGACATCAGGATAGCTGTCATGATGATGATCCATACGCCTACCGGCTTGCCCGAACCGTTGTAGATTCCAGCGCCGAGAACCATCATAGCAACACCAAGTCCGAGGAGCATGATGCCGAGTGCTGTCTTGGTCATCATTGAAGGGTCCTTATCCTTCTTGCTGAGGTTGTTCCATACTGCAGCCATTAAGTTAGCTCCGAGGTTCCAGTTAGCCCATCCCATACCACCTTGTGATGCAGGACCGAACTCATAGTATACCGGCATGTAGAGCAGGTACCAGAACAGCCAGAACAGTCCGGAAAGGAATGTCAGGATCAGGATAGCGATGACTCTGTTCTTTTCGAGCTTTGTAAGAGGTCTCTTGTCCTTAGCAACGTCAGCTGCTTCTACATTCTCAGTTCTGTTATCGATCAGGAACGGCTTCTTACCAGCGTCTCCGAGGTACTTCATGCCGAAGAGCCACCAAGCAGCATCGATGAGCATGAATACAGCGCATGCCATGAACATTGCTCTGTAGCCAGCGCCCTGTGTTCCGATCAGTGCCAGGAAAGTAGTACCGATGAATGATCCGATGTTAACGAACATGTACTGGATCGAGAATGCTGTTGTAAGAGTGTCCTTATCGCTAGCAAACTGTCTTCCGTTGATTCCGGAAACATTACCCTTGAAGAATCCTGTACCTACAGCAAGCAGTATGATAGCCAGCCAAACTCCGCCGGCACCCTGTGCTCTGGAAATTGCAAACCATCCGGCAGCCATCAGGATCTCACCCAGAGGTACAAGCAGTCTTGGGCTTACCCATCTGTCAGCAATGAATCCGCCGATGATCGGTGTGATATAAGTCCATGCTACGAACTGGGATGAGAAAACAGCACCCTGCTCAGTAGTGAGTCCGAGTCCGCCCTGAGCAGCCTCAAGTACAACGAAAATCGCGATTCCCCACTTGCCGCCGTAGTATGCAAGTCTCTCGAAAGTGAATGTGAGGCAGCATACAATGAAGCCAAATGGGAACTTTTTAAGTTGTTCTAACATTTTGATTCCTCCATTATAAAATATAGAAACTCTATTTAAACATACGTTGTGTATGTATAAATACTTGTTTAATTCGCAGATTCTTCTGCGACCTCAAGGCCGGTCTTCTCCGAGAGCAGCCTGGCGACTTTGCGGCCATTTTTGGCAGCATCATTGAAAGGTATCACAAAGCCCTTGTCTCCGTCCGTAAAAACATACAGGCGATCATCTGACTTGGCTATAGCATTGATGCTGCTGTATGGAGTGATGTCTGAGTAATTGCCGCTGATCTCAGTTATTCCATCCTCGCCGAAATCGAGTACAGATGTCTCACGATATGGGATCCTGCCCTTATTCTTTTTATTGTAGAAATCCCTGCGGATGCTGCTTCTGAGCATTTCCGGGACTCCTATTACCCATATAACTGAAGCAATTCCCAGAGAAACGATCTCAATGATCAGAGCTCTGGTGCTTGCATGAAAAGCAATGAATGCAATGATCATAGCTACTGATATCACCGGCAGAGTCAGTCTCCGCAGAAATATCGTTCTTTTTCCCTGTTTGCTGTGAGTCAGCTGATATTCACTGAATTTCAGATAATCCGAGTCTTTTAATTTAACGTGTACTTTCAAAAGATCCCACCTCTGAAATAATCTGGTCTTTTTTTATCTGATCTTGTTATAGAACGCAGTATAAATTCCGTTCTGAAACGTTAGAATCTTAACATATTTTTCACCTCTTGTACACACTTTTTGCGTCTTTTTGTCCGTTTTTTAAAAATTTGTAAGCTTGAACAAAGGATTTTCATTTTTTGGTCAATTAACACAATTATTCAGAGGCTTGATTAGCAGGTTTTGGTTGTTTCAATACAATTTTATGAAACAAACTGCTCTTTCAGTCAGTTATTGTTCCTGAACACCGAGATCATGGTAATCATGTCGATCCTTTAGCGCAGGCGAATACTCCTCATTTCTGATATACCAGGTAAAGCCATTTCCATTGATCTCGCTCATGCTTGTGATTGTTATGAATGCCTTCTCATCGATTCCCAGCACAGTCCTCTTGATACGGTTAAGATTCCTGCTGCTTGCGACACAATAAATCACATACTTGTCTTCATGCATATATCCGCCCATACCTTTAAGGAGGGTAGTTCCGAATCTCATGCTCAGCAGTTTCTCATTCACTTCATTGATTTTTTCGGTGAATATCATCAGCTGTACTCCGCCCTGCTCCATGACGATCAGCTTGTTCATCACTACACTGTAGATCAGAGCGTAGAGAATACCAAGGATAACTCCATTGGTATCTGTGACAGGGATCTGTATCAGAAATACTATTACATCCAGCGAATAGAGCATCGGAGCGATTTTCCATCCGAGTTTACGGTTGAGAATGATCGGCGGGATATCTGTTCCGCCTGTAGAACCTCCTACCCTCAGCACAAGTCCCAGTCCCACTCCGTTGAGGACACCGGCGCAGATCGCAGCCAGAAGCGGATCATCGACAAGATGCGTCAGGGAATCCATACTGCTGAATATCCCCAGAAATGTAGGATAGACAAATGTACCGATCGCTATGGATGCAGCGAATTTGTGGCCAAGCATAATCCATCCTATGATAAACAGCGTCGCGTTGCAGATCATTACAACTATAGACACATCGATCCCGGTATAGTAATTCACCATCCTGCCTATGCCGCTCATCCCGCTGACGACCATATTGAACGGCAACGCAAAACAGCCAAGCGCAAAAGCGCAGATTATGTTGCCGGCAACCATCTGAACTACTTCAGAAAACAGTTTTTTATCAGAAAAAATCTTGCTCATTTCTCCTCCCTCACAACAAAAAAGCAGTCACCCTCCGGCGACTGCTCTATCCTAATCCCTTATTGCAGTTAAGTCAACACTTATCGTTTTACAAAACAATTTTTCGTTGTTTTTATTTTAATAATTTGTGTGTATTTACAAATTATTGTTTGTTTTATCAGAATTTCATTAAATTCCACTTTCAGCACTCAGTTCATGACCATCATGTCTCTGAGAGATCACCGGCTCATACTCTTCATCTGCAAGCATCATCGTAAATCCGTTTCCGCTTACCTCGTTCATCTCTGTTACAGTGATGAACGCCTGACTGTCAATGGATAGAGCTGCACGCTTTACCTGGTTGAATGTACGGTTACTTGCAGCGCAGCAAATGACTTCCTTGTCTTCTCTGAGATAGCCCCCTCTTGCTCTGAACAGTGTCGTTCCGAAACCTATCTGCAGCAGGCGCTCATTGATCTCATCGATCCTGGATGACCAGATAAGGATCTGCACACCGCCCTGCGACATAAGGATGATCCTGTTCATGACTACGCTGTAGATCAGAGCGTAGAGGATTCCCAGTATGATTCCGTTAGTATCGGTAACAGGTATCTGGATCAGGAATATTATGATATCGATAGCAGACATGACCGTTCCTGTCTTCCAGCCGAGTTTTTTATTCAGTATTATCGAAGGTATGTCAATACCGCCTGTGGAGCCTCCGATCCTGATGACAAGTCCAAGTCCTACACCATCGAGCACACCGGCGCACACCGCTGCCAGCATAGGATCATCAACCAGATGCTGAAGCATTTCAAGATTCTGGAATATGCCGAGAAAAAACGGGAATGCAAATGTTCCCACAGCTGTCGACGCGGCAAACTTTTTGCCGAGCACCAGCGCTCCTGCTATGAAGAATGCTATGTTGAGAACCGCTACTGTGACAGCCACTTCAACGCCCGTCCCCGCCTTAACGATTCTTGCGATGCCGCTTACACCGCTGACAACCATGTTGTAAGGCAGAGCGAAGCACGCGACTGAAAATGCACAGATCGCATTTCCGACTATCATCTGCCCCAGTTCAAGTACATTTTTTCCTGTTACCTTCAATTTCATATCTAACTCCGTTCCGGAGGCGGTCTGTCCGCCCTTTACACTTGCTGCTTTCAATAAAAATGCAAAGAATAAGAGGAGCCGTCACGACTCCCCATATCGTCTTCTGGATCCGGCTCAGGAAGATATTCCTTCAGCCAGCCAGCAAAGTATATCATATTAAAACTGTTTTTCAAGCGCTTTATTGCTCTCCGGCGCTCACTGACACAAATCCCGGCTCACCTATCACTCTGACTTTGATCCCATTCTCTCTGATATAATCCATGATCTCTTTCTCATGGGTTCTGTTAACAGAGATAACAATATTATCATCAGAGAAAAAGGTCAAAACCTTGCTGAACACTCTTGCAAAAGCCACCTGGCTCCATTTAAGATTCAGATCCATCCCGTCTTCCTTGTGATACTTTATGCCTTCTTCATCTATGCAGACCACGACCTTGCGGTTATCCTCAAACGCCTTACGCAGAGCCTTCTTCATTGTGTAGAGCAGCCTTCCGTAAATACCTATGGAAATAATGCACACTACTATAAGCAGTACAAATACTGTCTCAAACCCGTATACGAACCCCTCGATAATGCCAAACAAAAGGAAAACCAAAGCAGCCGCTAAGTCGATCGTGATCCTCCTGTACTGGTTTCTCAGCTTTCTCTCCGGTCTCTTCATAAACAGTTTATACTGATATGAAATATTGATCTGTTCTTCATACAGCTCCCTGCTGCCTTTTCCATCGCTCTCTATTGTCAGTGACATAGCCTACTCCCCCTTAAAAACAAAACGCCGACTCTCAGGGAGTCAGCGATTCATACTTGGTGGCCTATATTGGACTTGAACCAATGACCTACAGGTTGTCACCCTGTCGCTCTCCCAGCTGAGCTAATAGACCGCTACAAGCGACATTTTAACACATCAGGTCTGTGAGTTCAACACTTTAATTCTCACCGGCTCCTTTCCGCTCCCTTGACGCTGCGAAATAAGGCAGCGCAACCAGCAAAGCAGCGCCGATCATATTGCCCAGAGTGACTGTAAGCAGATTGAACCAGTATCCTCCCATGCTTATCGCTTCGTTTCCGCCGTTGTTCATCAGCGAAAGTGTCAGCAGTGTCATGTTAGCCACACTGTGCTCAAATCCGGTGGCAAAAAATGCCAGAATGCACCAGAATATCATGATGAGCTTGCCTGCATCCGATTTGCAGCGGAATCCGCACCAGACAGCCAGGCATACGAGCATGTTGCACAGTATCCCTCTGGAAAGAAGCGGTATGAAACCGGCTGTCATCTTGGATGCAGCCGCAGAACTCATAGCACCGAGAGTAGCATCGCTGTATAATCCTGTCGCATAAAACAAAACGGCGAGGAGTATGCTTCCGGCAAGATTCCCGATCCAGCATATCAGCCACAGCTTAGCAGCTTCTCCTGCTGTTACAGTTTTATTGAGCACTCCGGCGCTCATCACCAGATTATTTCCCGTGAACAGTTCCCCTCCTGCCATCACGACAAGAGAAAGAGCAACACTGAAGCAGCATCCCATCACAAGTTTTGTATATGGCGCGCCCTGAAGAGCTCCGCTGAGTGTGAAAACAAGCAGCACACCAAAACCGATGAACATGCCTGCAAGCATAGAAAGGAGGAAGTAACCTCCCGGATTATTTCTGAGCAATCCTGATTTTGCGGCAGCCGCATTGGCCGCAGCGTTGAATTCTTCTTTGAACATGATCTCTGTTTTCCTTTCGCGGGTTAAGTGATCAGTCTGCAGAAAGTGCGTCTTTAGCCAGTCTGTCAGCAAGCTCATTGTATTTGTTGCCTGCGTGCGCTTTGACCTTGACAAAGCTGATCCTCATTCTTGCGCGTGCTTTAGCTACATAGTCCCTGTAGCCCTGCGTAAGAGCATTGTTGGCTTTCCACTTCCCGTCAGCCCACTTTCCTATGCCTTCGTAATCATGGTATATGCTTACCTCATCTATTCCCTGCCTGAGGCAGAAATCTATAGCAGTCTTGGCTCCCATGATCTCGCCGGCAACATTTCTCTGCTTTGCGGCTTCAGGATCATCAAAGGCTTTCGAGAGCTCGCGGGTCCGTACATTTCCTTCAGCGTCTGTCCTTATCATCACGACACCGCATGAGAACCGTCCGCTTGCCGCATCATAGCTTCCGTCAACATAGGCTCTGACCCCTTCAGGAAACGCCGCTTCTCCGGAGGATCCGCTGATCCCAAGGTAAGCCATAGCCTCTTCAGTATCTGAAAAGCTCTTGTATTCTGCGCCGGGAAATCCATCCACTTGCGCTTTGCAGTCCTCCCATGTCAGATATAAGCCCGGTGTCCTGCCTTTTTTCACTGCATAAACCTTACTTTTTGCTGCCATGTTGTCTGTTCCTTTCGCTTTGCTGCCGTCTGAGCCTCCCCAAGCGATCCTGCCCGAATTCCGTTCTTCCTCGAATTTCCGCAGGAAAGATCTTCTGTGTATAGGCGAATATCCTGTCTTTCTGAGTCCTTCATAGTGTTTTGCCGTGCCGTACCCTTTGTTTCCGGCAAAATCATATCCCGGATACTCGGAATCCATTTCCACCATGAAGCAGTCTCTTTCGACTTTGGCCACAATAGAAGCAGCAGCGATACTCAGGCTTTTTTCATCTCCTTTGATGATGGATTCCGACGGGATCCCCGTGTCGAGTCTGACAGCATCGATCAGCAGCAAGTCTATCTGCCCTCCGGACCTGTCTGAAAGCATTTTGCCGCATGCTTTCACAGCTCTCCTCATGGCATTTTTTGTTGCCTCGAGAATGTTTATTTCATCTATTTCGGCTGCATCGGCGATTCCGATCCCGTATGCCAGCGCTTTCTCTTTTATCACTCCGGCAAGCTCGCTGCGTCTTTTTTCAGAGAGTTTCTTGGAGTCATTGACCCCGGGGATATCCCAGTCATCCGGCAAAACAACGCACGCAGCATAAACAGGACCGGCAAGCGGTCCTCTTCCGACCTCATCCATCCCGGCAATATATTTATATCCCTGCTCTCTCAGCTCATCCTCATGAGCCTTCATCTCAGCAAGTCTCTTTATATCTCTTTCCAGTCTTTCTGCTTTGGTCATGTCAGTTTAAGCGCTCGAGTGTGATCCTTCCGATCTTTCCTCCTCTGAACTCATCGAGAACAGTACGTCCGGTCCGCTCATAATCGATCCGTCTGCCAGACATTAAAAATCCTCTCTTCAGAGCGATATTATCCATGTTTTCTATTGCCTGATCTGAGATCTCTTCAAGTTTGTAGCGGTCTGCAAGAAGATCCGGATATCGCTCTCCGAGAACCCTTATAAGCTCATACCCCAGATCCTGCACGCCCAGGATATCATCTTTGATGCTTCCGCAGAAGGCAAGGTTGAGGCCCACATCAGGATCTTCAAATTTCGGCCAGAGGATCCCCGGCGTATCAAGAAGCTGCATCCCATTGGAAAGAGTGAGCCACTGCTTGCCCTTTGTGACCCCCGGCCTGTCGCCTGTGAGAGCTGATTTCTTCCCTGTCAGCCTGTTGATGAGCGAGGATTTGCCTACATTAGGCACGCCGACGATCATGATACGGAGAGGCCTTTTGACAGATTTGTTTGCGTTGCGCATATCCTGCTCTGCTTCAAGCGCTTTCAGGAGTTTCTTGATATTCTCACCGGACTGGAGATTCAGCGCGAGCACCTGCACTACCCCTTTTTCGGAAGAGATTTTCTCCTGCCACTTTGCTGTTTCTTTTTCATCAGCAAGATCTGATTTGCCAAGCACAACAATGCGTCTCTTGCCGCTTATCAGCTCGTCTATGACCGGGTTTCTGCTTGATACAGGGATCCTGCTGTCAACGATCTCTATGACTGCGTCAACAGCTTTAAGGTTCTCCCTGATAAGCTCCCTGGTCTTTTTCATATGACCCGGATACCAGTTTATATTGTCTATCATATATAAATGTGCCCTTCCTGTATAGTATTCAGCTCAGTGTATATCATCTGATGTTTATTTTAAGAAAAATGCATACCATCCGCAATCGCTTCTGGTATGCATTGTGATTACTATTCAGCGCTTCTGATCCTAGCTGCTTTACCGGTTCTCTGACGCATGTAGTTGAGCTTAGCTCTTCTGACTCTTCCTCTCTTGACTACCTCGATCTTTTCGATTCTTGGTGAGTGAAGCGGGAATGTCTTCTCTACGCCGATTCCGTTTGACAGCTTTCTTACTGTGAATGTCTCGTTGACTCCGCCGTGCTGTCTCTTAAGCACATAGCCTTCGAATACCTGGATTCTTTCTCTCTGGCCCTCGACGATCTTGACGTGTACACGAAGTGTGTCACCTACGTTGAATGCTGGGATATCATCCCTTTTGTAATCCATTGTGATCTGGTCTAAAATGTTCACGTTATTCTCTCCTTCCTCTCATGACGTTCTTGAGGAAATCCAGACCAATCATCGTCTGCCCCAGAGGACCGCCCGTAATAACATATGCTGATGAGCCATGCTCGCCACATGCAAAAGCGCACTACGCCGGCCAGCTGCACAGCTCGATTAGAATATCACATCGCGCAGCCGGATTGCAAGCTTTTTTTTAAAAAACTGCGTATTGCTTCTGAAAACTATGCTCTTGGATGTGTTCTGTTGAACACATCCTTGACGTGGATGTCTGTGACTGAAAGATATGCGATGCCCACAGACATGTCTTCGAATCCCATGAGTTCCTGAAGTGTTTTCAGATCTCCTCCATTCTGCAGGATATGAACTGCAAAACTGTCTCTGAGGATCTGAGGCGTCATCCGGCTCCCGGCACCGATCATGTCTCCGTAATCCTTGAGTATTTTCCAGATCCCCTGCCTCGTAAGAACATCTCCTCTCAGATTGACAAATACATAATCATCATCTCTGTGAGGTCTGCCCTTCAGGTCATCATACGTATCTGTGAAATACTCTGAAAGAGCTGCGCGTGCGTATCTGCCAAGAGGCACTATGCGGCTCTCGTCATTGGCATCTCTGAGTGTGACAAAGCTCATCCTGAGGTTGACATCCCCGAACTGAAGTCTGACAACCTCAGTGACTCTTGCTCCTGTTCCGTACATGAATTCCAGAAGCGCCAGGTCTCTGATTCCCTTTTTGCTTTTATCAGGCAGACTGAGAAGCTTTTCGATCTCTGCTACAGACAGATAATCGATCTGTCTCTTATCGCCTTTCGCGCCGCGAATACGGGCAAACGGATTTCCGCTTCTTGTGCCTTTCTGAACTTCATATTCGTAATAGCTTCTGATTGCCGATATCTTGCGGTTGATAGTTGCCTTGGACTTGTTTTCTCTGTTCAGTTCAAGAACATAGGATACAGCATCGCTGTCAGTGCATGCGGCAAGCCCCTCAGTTCCTCTTGAATTGAGGAATTTCTCGAAAGCCTTTAAGTCTCTTTCATAAGCTACAAGGGTATTATCCGCCTTACGCTTTTCTTTTTTCATGTATTCAATATAATCCCGCATATTATATCTCCCCCGACTGTCTGGCAAACAATATACCGATTATCGTCTTGCTGTCTTTGATCTCACCTTTCATGATAAGATCGATGAGTTCATCTGCATCAAACCATCTGAGATCTATGCATTCATCCTTGTCGAGATGCCTTTCCCCCTTGGCCAGGTCCTTGCAGATGTAAATGTGCAGATATTCATTTGAATAGCCGCATGTAGGATAGAATGAAATGAGATGTCTGACATCACGGGCAATATATCCCGTTTCTTCAGACAGTTCTCTGGCGGCTGTGACTTCAGGAGTTTCTCCCGGATCAGCCTTACCTGCAGGAAGCTCGAGCATTTCGCACTCGAGTGATTTGCGGTACTGCTTTTCCATAAGCACCTTACCGTCTTCAGAAACAGCAACCATGATTGCTCCGCCGCTGTGTTCAACGATATCTCTTATCGACTCACCGCCGTTCACAGTACGCACGTTGTATTTTCTGACCCGGAAAACAGGTCCTTCATACACGATCCGGCTGCTTAAAGTCTTTTCTTCAAATGCCACTTTTCTTTCCTCTGTTTTGTTCTGTCTATGTCTGAATGCCTATATCAGATCAAGCCCGCGCGCAAGCTCATACAGAAATACGAGCTTCCATCTCTTCCATGTGTTGGGATGAGCATTGTCTCCGAACGGCTCTTTATTTATGATGTTTTCCAGGATCCCGGCCCGGTACTCCTCGGGGACTGATTCGAGTGCTCTTCTGATCATCGACAGATCTGAAGCTGCCTTTCTTATAACATTCCCGGAAACTATCTTCTGGTCAGAAGACTCTGCCGGAGAGCCGCCGGGAACCGCTGAAGCGAGTTCTCTGATACGTCTGAAATCTCTTACTGTCCACAGGCATCTGTAATAAACCTCTCTGGGAAGTTTTATATCAGGTGCCGGCGCGTCCTTGTACTCTCTCTTGCTTTCCATGTGAGATCACTCCTCCTTATCAGACATCCCCGAAGGATACTGCCTAAGGCATGTGGTATCCGGAAAAATCTCTCGGATTGCTGTCCCTGTGAAAATCTGATCCTCTGGTAATAAGCAGATCATGCTTTCCCGCATAGTCACACAAAAGTTTCTGCTGATACTCATCAGCGGAAGGGTGGAAACACTCAATGCCGTCCACACCATACTCCCTCATCTGTTCCAGGAGTTCATACAGTCTCGGTCTGAATTCCTCAAAAGATTCTCCGCGTCGGCGCTGCTCTATAGGATGAGCGAATACCGCTATGCCGCCTGCAGTATGAATCAGATCTATCACATCAGGAGTTTTCAGCGTCTCCTTTCTGATCCGCTTGATGGAGGGATTTCTCATAACCGTTGTGAACGCCTCCTGAGGATCCGCAACATATCCCTTTCTGTACAGAATAAGAGCAAAAGTAGGTTTTCCTATATAACGTCCTTCGTTGATATCACCTATATCGTCCAGGGTTATCTCATAACCGAGGTCGTTGAGCGCATCCATAAGCCGGTCATTTCTCCTGCCTCTGCTTAATTTGATCCATGACATGGCTGCTTTGATCTCCCTGCATTGGTAATCGAAGCCATATCCGAGAATATGTACATCCGTAAACCGTTCATCCGCAGAGTCGAATTCTACCCCGGAAATGAACGTGATATCTTTTCCGGCAGCATAACTCATCCCTATGACAGAACCATCAATACCATCATGATCTGTAATCGCGATAAGCTTATAGCCTTCTGACATCCATCGGTCTATGACTTCCTGAGGGGTCAGCGCTCCATCCGAATAGCATGTGTGTATATGGAGATCCTTTCTGACATCAGCAGTCAGTATTTCAGCGATATTCTGTTTGCTGCATCTGCTGTATTCCATCATCTCCACTAAGCCGTGCCTTCTACAGTGACTCTACATCTTCGGCTTCAAGGTATGAAATGTACGGAAGGCCTCTGAATCTCTGGTCATAATCAAGACCGTATCCGATGACAAACAGATCATCCACCTCGAAACCTACGTATTCAGCATGAAGATCTGCAACCCTTCTGGACTCTTTGTTGAGCATGGAGCAGACTTTTACTGATTTAGGTCCTCTCTCTGCAAGTTTAGCTTTGAGATACTTGAGTGTGTTTCCTGTATCGATGATATCTTCGATCACGAGAACATGCTTATTATACATATTGATGGTAGGCTCGTAAGTGATCTTGACGATTCCGGAGCTGGTCATCGATGATCCATAGCTGCTGGCTGTGATAAAATCGATTCTCGCATCGTTGGTTATGTATTTGAGGATGTCTGTGAACCATGGAATGGATCCCTTCAGGGTCCCGAGAAGGATCAGCTCTTCGCCCTCATAATCCTTGTCGATCTGTTTTGCGATCTCCTTTGCTCTTTTTGTTATATCCTCCTGAGTGTAGAGAATCTTTCCGATAATGTTTTTTTCTGACATATCCGGCTCCTTTTATTCCTGTTCAACAACTATTTTTTCAAGAGTCTGAAGCAACTCGCTGTCCCCTGTTCTCTTCAAAGCTGATACCGGTATCACGATATCACTTTTGTCCATACCCAATGTCTGACGAATCAGTTTGATATTCCTGGCCTTTTCATTGCTGCTGACTTTGTCCGCCTTTGTAGCGACCACTATGCCGTCAAGCCCGAAATATCTGAGATAATCATACATCTGTACATCCTGAGCGCTTGGCTTGTGCCTTATATCCACCAGCTGGACTACTTTGAGCAGGTTCTCGCGGTGTTCCAGATAGGATTCCATCATTTCTCCCCATTTTTCACTCTCTGAGCGGCTTATCTTCGCAAAACCGTAGCCAGGGAGATCCACGATCCTGAAGTCCACATATGACAATCCGTCATCAGTCTTGCCGCTGCAGCGGTAAAAATTGATCGTCCTGGTTTTTCCCGGACTTCCGGATACACGGGCCAGACTCTTTCTTCCTGTTATCAAGTTGAGAAGCGATGACTTTCCGACATTGGATCTGCCGGCAAAGGCAATTTCAGGAACCTCAGGCTGGGGGTACTGCGCCGGTTTCACCGCTACTGTTTCCAGTTCTGATTTATTGATCTTCATGATTCTGTTCTACCTGATCACTACCGGTATGACTTCTTCAAAGTTCTCTACAGGTATGAATTCAATACTCTTTCTGACTGATGCCGGAATGTCTTCCAGATCAGGAACGTTTTCTTTAGGGATTATGATCCTGCGGATCCCCTGTCTGTATGCAGCCAGGGATTTTTCCTTGAGTCCCCCTATCCTGAGTACCTTGCCTCGAAGGGTTATCTCACCTGTCATTGCTACTGTCTTATCCGCTTTGCGGTCTGTCAGCAGCGAGAAGAGAGCGCTTGTCATGGTCACTCCTGCAGACGGACCATCCTTAGGCACAGCTCCTTCAGGAATATGGATCTGGATATCGTAGTCTTTGAAGATATCCTTGCTTATCTTGTATCTCGCAGATATGGACTTGATGTATCCGAGAGCAGTCTGCGCAGACTCTCTCATGACCTCTCCCATCTGTCCGGTCAGCACAAGTCTGCCTGTACCCGGCATCTTGACAGTCTCTATCGTCAGTGTGACACCGCCGACAGATGTCCATGCAAGTCCTGTCGTGATTCCGACTTCAGGCTCCAGCGAACCTATATCATCGATAAAAATCCTCTTGCCGATGTACTTTGTCAGATTCTTGGAAGTAACAGCGTTTTTCCTGTTACTTCCGCTGACGATATTTCTTGCGGCTTTACGGCACGCATTGCCTATCTCTCTTTCGAGATTACGGACCCCTGCCTCTCTGGTATAGTATTCGATCATATCTCTGATCGCAGACTCAGAAATACTCATCTGAGTCTTTCTGATACCGTTTTCTTTCATTTTTTTAGGAACCAGGTAGTCCATAGCTATCCTGACTTTTTCCTCTGCTGTGTAGCTTGTAAGCTCGATGACTTCCATCCTGTCAAGCAGAGGGCGCGGAATAGTTGCTGTAGTATTGGCCGTGGTAATGAACATGACCTTGGACAGATCGAACGGCACTTCAAGATAATGGTCTGTGAATGTGCTGTTCTGTTCAGGATCAAGCACTTCAAGGAGAGCGGATGCAGGATCGCCGCGGAAATCGCTGCCGATCTTATCAACCTCGTCAAACAGGAAGAGAGGATTATTTGTCCCTGCTTCCACTATATTATTGATTACTCTTCCCGGAATAGCCCCGATGTAAGTCCGCCTGTGACCTCTGATCTCAGCTTCATCTCTGACACCGCCGAGAGACATCCTGACAAATTCCCTGCCTGTTGCTCTTGCTATGGACCGCGCGATAGAGGTTTTACCTACTCCCGGAGGCCCGACCAGGCAGATGATAGGCCCTTTGTTCAGCTTGGTCAGATGCTGGACAGCCAGATTTTCGAGGATCCTTTCCTTGACCTTCTCAAGTCCGTAGTGGTCCTCGTTGAGGATTTTCTCAGCACGTTTAATATTGTTGTTGACCTTGGATGATGTGTGCCACGGAAGGTCAAGAACTGTTTCGATATACGTCCTGCTTACATTTGCGTCCGGACTCATCGGATTCATCTTTGAAAACTTATCTATTTCCTTGCGGATCTTGGTATCTACCTTCTCCTCAAGGCTGAGTTCAGTAAGCTTATCCTTCCATGCGCGGATCTCATCATCCGCATCCTCGTCCTCGCCAAGCTCTTCTTTGATGACCTGGAGCTGTTCTCTGAGATAGTATTCTCTCTGGCCCCTGTTCATATTCTTGACGACTCTGTTATTGATTCTCTTGGCTATGGAGAGAATGTTGTTTTCTCTGCCTATGATATCAATGAGATGTCCGACTCTGAGTTTTACTGAGTCTATGTCGAGCAGAGTCTGCTTGACATCAAATGTCACATCGATTTCATTTGCTATAAGACTGCAAAGCAAAGCCGCATCATCGATACCTTCTATCATGGTGCGCCCGCCGGAATCATTCTGTCCGTTAAGATCCATGTATTTTGTATAGATCTGCTTGAGAACTCTGACATTGGCCTGAAGATTGATGTCCTCAGGGTCATCATCACAGTCTTCTGCAAAAGTATAATTGCATCTGAGCAGCTCGCCTTCCTCATAGATCTCGCTTATCCTGACCCTGTTTTCTGCAACTACAAGCACTCTGACATAGTCATCATTTTTCTTGACGACCTGTCTGACTCTTACAAGACAGCCGGTAAGGTAGCAGTCCTCCATCTGAGGCTCATTGACCGTGATATCTCTCTGTGCGCTGACGACAAGATACTTGTCGCTGTTCATGGCGCAGTCGATGGCTGCAAGAGATCTGTCTCTCCCGACATCAAAGCCGACGATAGTTCCCGGGAAGAACGTCTGCCCTCTCAGAGGGATATAAGGGATCCCGCTTCTGGCAATGAATTCTTCTGACATTTATTGTTCACCTTTCTTATCTGTTTCTTTTTCTCTGCGGATGAGTACAGGATCAGCTGTTCCTTCCACAGCATCTTTCGTAATGATGACCTTGATCACGTCTTCCTGTGAAGGGATCTCATACATGAGATCTGTCATCAGTCCTTCAAATATTCCTCTCAGACCTCTCGCTCCTGTATTGAGAGCAAGCGCTTTTTCTGCAATAGCGCGTACTGCATCATCTTCGACCTCAAGTTCGACATTATCCATTGCAAAAAGTGTCTGATACTGTCTGATAAGTGAATTCTTAGGTTCTCTGATGATCCTTACCAGAGCTTCCTCAGACAGCTCACTGAGTGCGACAGTGACCGGAAGTCTTCCGATCAGTTCCGGGATAAGCCCGAATTTAAGAAGATCCTCTGGCTGAACTTTAAGGAGAATATCCTCTGCCGCAACATCAAGAGATTCTTCTTCCTGATTAAAACCGATGACCTTGCTTCCAAGCCTTACTTTTATGATCTTGTCGAGTCCGGTAAAAGCTCCCCCGCAGATGAACAATACGTTCTTGGTATCAAAGTGAATGAATTCCTGATTAGGGTGCTTGCGTCCTCCCTGAGGCGGGACGTTAGCAACTGTACCCTCAATGATCTTGAGGAGAGCCTGCTGAACACCTTCGCCGCTTACATCCCTTGTGATGGATGTATTCTCGGATTTACGCGCAATCTTATCGATCTCATCCACATATATGATACCCTTCTGAGCTCTCTCAAGATCCTCATCTGCAGCCTGATACAGCCTCAGAAGTATATTCTCTACGTCTTCACCCACATATCCGGCCTCAGTCAGTGATGTAGCATCCACAATAGCAAAAGGCACGTCAAGTATCCTCGCCAGTGTCTGTGCGAGAAGAGTCTTGCCGCTTCCCGTAGGCCCAAGCATAAGGATATTGCTCTTGGCCAGATCGATTGCATCCGGATCTTTGACCGCATATGTCTCAAGATGTTTGATTCTCTTATAATGATTATAGACAGCTACAGCCAGACTCTTTTTTGCCGGATCCTGTTCGATTACATAATCATCCAGTTCAGCCTTGATCTCTGCCGGTTTTGGCAGTCTGGATCTTTTCTTTCTTCTGACCGGGCTCTGGCTTTCCTCCTCTATCATGGATTTTGCCAGATCCACGCATTCATTACATATATAAACATCAGGTCCCACAACGATCTTGCGCACCTGAGAGTTGGTCTTGCCGCAAAAAGAGCATCTTATCTCATTTTTGTCTGCCATTTTGACTCCTTTATTATCAGTGTTTGTCTATGACCTTATCGATAAGGCCGTATTCTGCAGCCTCAGCCGCAGACATGTAGTTGTCCCTGTCTGTATCTCTTTCAATAACACTGAGGTCCTGTCCGGTAGCGTCTGCAAGGATCCCATTCAGTTTGCTCTTGATGTTCAGGATATGATCAGCAGTGATCTTGATATCTGAAGCCTGACCCTGGAATCCTCCGAGCGGCTGATGGATCATGATCTCTGAATTAGGAAGCGCATATCTCTTGCCCTTCGTACCAGCCGAAAGAAGAACTGCGCCCATGCTTGCAGCCATGCCGACACATATAGTACAGATATCCGGTCTGATGTAATTCATAGTGTCGTATATAGCAAGGCCGGCGGTAACCATTCCTCCCGGAGAATTGATATAGATATTGATATCCTTATCCGGATCCTGAGCCTCAAGGAAAAGCAGCTGAGCGACTACTACACTTGCAGTATGCTCAGTGATCTCCTCATCAATAAAAATGATCCTGTCGATCAGAAGGCGGGAATAGATATCATAGGTACGTTCCCCCTGGCCGGTCTGCTCAACGACGTATGGTACATAGTTCATTTGAATTCTCCCTTTTATTAACGAGCACTCACATATTCACACTCCGGATGATGTACCAGGCAGTATGAACAGGCAGGTGCTCGCAATAACAAAACCAACAGATTTCATGCAAGGGAGGGAGTCAGCATCCCTCCCCTGCCAGAATGATTACTCTTCTGTCTTTTCTTCTGTTTCTTCTTCTTTCTTCTCAACCTGAACTGCATTCTCGAAGAGGAAATCGATAGCCTTCTTGGTCTGTGCATCTTCTTTGAAGTAGTTCTCGGTTTCATCGCCGGCCATTGTCTTTACCTGGTCAACAGTCATACCATACTGTTCGCCAAATTCAGCCATGAGCTTTTCGATCTCTTCTGCCTTTGCATCAAGACCTTCCTGTCTGATGAGGTTCTTGAGGAGGACTCTTGTTCTGACTCTCTTTTCAGCCTCAGGCTGTGCATCTTCTCTTACCTTGTCAATAGTAGTTCCTGTCCACTCCATGTACTGCTGGAGTCCGAGGCCCTGAGAAGCAAGGCTCTGATTCATATCGTAGATCATGTTATCGATCTCATTCTTGATCATAACTGCAGGAACAGTGATTTCGTTAGCCTTGTAAAGCGCCTCAAGAGCTCTGTCCTTCATCATGGAGATATCTCTTTCATCAGCTGCCTTCTGGAGCTTTTCTTTGAGGTCTGCTTTGTACTCTTCGAGAGTCTCAAAATCACTTACATCGCTTGCGAGCTCATCATCGATCTCCGGAAGGACTTCCTTTTTGATCTCATGGATCTTGCACTTGAATACTGCCGGTCTGCCTGCGAGCTCCTCAGCGTGATAGTCTCCAGGGAATACTACCTCAACGTCTGTTTCCTCTCCGGCTTCCTTGCCTTCAAGCTGTTCTTCAAATCCAGGGATGAACTGTCCGCTTCCAAGCTTGAGCTCGAAGTTTTCTGCTGATCCGCCTGCGAAAGTCTCACCATCTACACGTCCTTCAAAGTCAAAGATGACAGTGTCGCCATTCTCGGATTTGCGGTCTTCAACTGCTTCCATTCTAGCCTGGCTCTTCTGAACTCTCTCGAGCTCTTCCTGAACTTCCTTGTCCCCAACAACTGAAGCGAACTTCTCGATCTCAAGGCCTTTATAGTCCTTGACTTCAACTTCAGGGAATACCTCTACTGTCCCTGTAACAACAACAGGCTCGTCATTCTTGATCTCAGGTGATTCAAGTGAAGGCTGAGCGATTACTTCAAGATCCATCTCCTTTACAGCATCATAGTATCCGTTCTCAAGAAGATTGTTCAGTGCCTCATCCCAGAAAATATCATGACCGTAGAAATTCTCGATGATCTTTCTTGGTGCCTTGCCTTTGCGGAATCCGTCAATTGAGAACTTGGATCTGTTAGCAAGATATGCCTTGTTGATCGCTTCTTTCCATTCTTCCGGTGTAAATTCGATGTTAAATTTTACGACTCCGTTTTCCTTTGAAATCTGTGTTGCCTTCATTTGAAATATTCCTCCGTTATTAATAATGTTTATTGGTTATCTTTCTCTATACATATGCCCGCTGGAGCTTGGATCTGTCTTCTGTCTCCAGGCTGTATTTGTTCTGGATAAAGCTGGCAAGTTTGATAAAATCATCTTCGTTGCCGTAATACCATTCGATCTCCAGTTCTGAGATCGGGACAGGATGCCCGTCTGCATGGCATATGGTTCCTCTGTCCAGCGATATACAGCTGATGGAGCGTCCTGTATCGACCTTTATCTGCTTTCTTACATAGTCCATACAGATCGTTCTTCTCAGCTTCTTGTCTCCTGCCGCCTCGTACAGCACGTCATATGCTTCGCTCGAGATAAAGAGCCCTATATCAGGCGCTTCGGCAAATCTCTCATCATTGACTACGAGATTGAACTCTTCCCGCTTGTGCAGTCCGTCCTCAACGGTCACATCCCACTTGATAGTAGCAGTGATCCTGTCATCCTCCTGACGGATCCTGTATGCGATGCCTCTTTTTCTGAAATCCATAGATTCGGTATCAAAATAAACTGCATGCATATTGATAGTTTCTACTGCATCGATGCCCATCTTATTGATCTCGGCATTTCTTACAATACTGTCGAATATCGACGGATCGCTTACATTGTATTTGAATTCTGTTTCCATAAGATCTCCCGGCTGTAAATTAGTGGTCTGCTTAATTCAGCAAAACGCACAGCTAAATGATTGTACTAGAAAACGGATCAATCTTCAAGCTTAACTAATTTGATCCTGAAATCGGTTCCTGCAAAGAGCAGGTCTGTCATTGCTATGAAGTTGTCAGACAAGTCGCTCGCGTAGTATCTGTCTGTAAGTTCAGACTCGCGCGCAAGCATATCGTTTTTTTCAAGCACTTCTTTTGCTTCTCTGATAACTTCGGCTGATGAATTGTATAGTCTGATGTGCGGATACAGCTTGTGTATCTGCGCAGATATCAGCGGATAGTGTGTACATCCGAGGATGAGATCATCGAAGCTGTTCTTCTCTACGAAATCATCCATATAATGTCTTACCGTAAGCTCCATGATATCAGTATCGGTAAATCCCTCTTCTACGAGAGGAACGATTGCAGGACAGGCAAGGCTGAATACTTCTATAGAAGGATCGATCGCCTTGAGACTCTTGCCGTAGACATCACTGTTCACAGTAGCCTTGGTCGCAATTATACCGACTCTTCTGCAGCCGTCATCAGCTACTTTACGCACTGTAGGTCCGATTACTCCCAGTATAGGTATGTCCGGGTATCTTTCCCGCAGAATATCAAGAGTAAGAGCCGTAACAGTATTGCACGCTATTATTATCATCTTAACGTTTTTTGAAACCAGATAATCCACGATCTGGATCGCAAAACGTCTTATTGTCTCCGGAGATTTTGATCCGTAAGGGGTCCTTGCTGTATCTCCGAGGTAGATGACCTTCTCCTCCGGGAGAAGTTTGTGCAACTCATATACTGATGTAAGACCGCCTAATCCTGAATCGAAAAATCCTATTGGTCTGTTGTCCATCTACACCTCTGTGATTATCTGTACTTATTGATTATTGCATCTATTGCTTTTTTCATTGCTTTCAGATCCTTGTTGGACCGTCCGCGGCTGTTTTCCACAAGAACTGACAGACTCTTTTCTGTTCTTCTGAGTTCTTCGTACAGCCCGGCAGCTTTTGCTGTTGATTCTGTCTGCCTGAATCCACTACGCTCACCTGAGTCAGAAGAATGACCGCCTTTAGCTTCCTTTCTGATCACAGGAACAACGACAGCCTTCCTGACAAGCTCGCAGCTGACAAGATCCCATTCTTCACCGCTGTAAGGAGCTACAGCCGGCTTTCCGGTCAGTCTGGCCGCTTCCATGGCGAATTGCTCAGCAACCTCATCCTCTCCGTGGTTGATAAATATCTGCGTCGAAGGATCCGACTGTTCGATCCATTTCAGAAGAGCATTTTTGTCAGCGTGACTGCTGAAAGCGTCTATTCTGGCTATCTCAGCATTGACCTGGATATCCTCGCCGAAGAGTTTTACTGATTCTGCTCCCTCGAGGAGTTTTGCTCCTACTGTTCCCTGACTCTGATAACCTACGAAAAGTATCGTACACTCAGAACGCCAGAGGTTGTGTTTGAGGTGGTGTCTGATCCTTCCTGCTTCGCACATTCCGGAAGCGGAAATAATGATCTTAGGAGTTGTATCCTCATTGATCATCTTGGATTCGTCGCTTGATACCGATACGGACAAATCCGGGAATGTCACCGGATTGATTCCTTTATTGAGCAGCTCAATAGCTTCATCATTATAGTATTCCTGCATTTCATTGCTGTATATGTTAGTTGCCTCTACTGCCAGAGGGCTGTCTACAACTACAGGGAATGATGCATGGTTCCTGATGAGATTTTTTTCTTTGATAATTCTTATATAATACAGAAGTTCCTGTGTCCTGCCTACTGCAAAAGCCGGAATAACAAGGTTTCCGCCTCTGTCCAGGGTCCGCTGGATCACTGCAGTCAGTTCTCCGATATAATCCGGGTTTTCAGTATGAAGTCTGTTTCCGTAGGTTGATTCACATACGACATAATCAGCATGAGGGGCTGCCTGAGGCGAACGGATCAAAGGCTTCTCATGGTTGCCGATATCGCCCGAGAACAGAATAGTCCTCTCCTCACCATCTTCACTGAGTGTAAAAAGAACGTATGATGAGCCCAGGAGATGTCCGGCATCGATATACCTGATGGTGACACCATCAAAGATCTGTACATCCTTGTCATATCCTGATGTACTGAAAAGCTTCATAGTATTCTGTGCGTCCTCAGTTGTATACAGCGGAACGAAGTCCTCGTCTCCTGCTCTCCTGCCTTTTCTGTTTCTCCACTGAGCTTCGAATTCCTGTATATGCGCCGAGTCCATCAGCATTATTCCGCAAAGATGCCTGGTGGCTTCAGTGGAATATATAGGTCCCTTGTAGCCCTGAGCTACAAGGAAAGGCAGTTTGCCCGAATGATCTATATGAGCATGTGTGACTACAACTGCATCTATCTCTGAAGGCGCTACAGGTATTTCAATGTTCTCAAATATATCGATTCCCTGCTCCATTCCGCAGTCGACCAGTATCCTCTTGCCATTGACTTCGATCAATGTGCAGGATCCGGTAACCTCATGAGTAGCACCGATAAAAGTCACTTTCATAATGTTTCCTCCATTTTAACCGGACGCTGATCCAGTTAACAATAATATGACACGTTATTATAGCACGAATAGCTATGCATTACTTGTTTTTTCACACCAAAATCATAAAAGAAAAAATCTTTAAAATTATTAGCACTCGCTATTGACGAGTGCTAATAAAAGTGGTATAACATACTTGTCCCTCAGAGGAGCGGACATCAAAACAGTTCAAAATAACATTTATATACAAGGAGGCTACACTATGTTCTATCCAACACTTTTCAAAGATGATCTTTTCGATGATTTTTTCAACTTCCCTTCATTCAGAGATGCAGATAGTATTGAACGCAAGCTTTACGGAAAGCATGCTAATGGTCTCATGAAGACTGACGTACATGAGAATGAAGGAAATTATGAGCTCGATATCGATATTCCTGGATTCAAAAAGGAAGAGATAACACTTACACTTGATAATGGTTATCTGGTTGTCGGCGCAGCTAAGAATGTTACAGACGAAGAGAAGGATTCAAGAGGCACACTTCTCCGTCAGGAAAGATTCTCCGGTGCTATGCAGCGCAGCTTCTATGTCGGCGACGCTATTCAGGAAACAGATGTAAAGGCAAGATTCGAGGACGGTGTTCTCAGACTTACCTTCCCTAAGGAAAAAGAGCCTGAACTCCCTGAAAAGAAAACCATCATGATCGAAGGTTAATTGTCGAATTATTCATAAGACACCCTGAAAAGGGGCCCAATCCAAAACTATCCTCCGGCGACCCAAACCGGAGGATAGTTTTTATATTACCTTTGAGGAGGTAAAAATATGAAGAAACTAATTGATTACTGACAGATAGTGAGTTCTGTATCCTTATCAAAGACATGCAGCTTCTCTGTATCAATAGCGAGTTTGATGTTTTCTTCAGCTTTCTTTGCATATCTCGCAGGTACTCTTGTAACGAGTTTCTGTCCTGCATAGTTAAGATACAGATATGATTCTGATCCCATCATCTCATCGAGGTCGATGTATGCGTCGATCTCATTGCCCTCACCGAAGAACTGCGGCTCTGCATGGAAGTCTTCAGGTCTGACTCCGCAGATAACTTCTTTTCCTACATAAGGAGCGAGCTCGCGTCTGTTCATCTTGATTCTGGCATCGCCGAAGCAGAGAACGTATCCTTCTCCTTCTTTTTCTACTTTCGCATTGATGAAGTTCATCTGCGGTGAACCGATGAATCCCGCTACGAACAGGTTGCACGGAGTGTCATACAGATTCTGCGGTGTATCAAACTGCTGGATGACTCCGTCTTTCATGACGCAGATCCTGTCTCCCATTGTCATAGCTTCTGTCTGGTCATGAGTTACGTATACGAATGTTGTACCAAGCTGCTTGTGGAGCTTGCTGATCTGGGATCTCATCTCTGTTCTCAGCTTAGCGTCCAGATTCGACAGCGGCTCGTCGAGAAGGAATACTTCAGGATTTCTTACCATCGCTCTTCCCAGGGCTACTCTCTGTCTCTGACCGCCTGACAGCGCCTTAGGCTTTCTGTCAAGATATGGCTCCAGTCCCAGGATCTCTGCTGCTGCGTGAACCTTCTTGTCTATCTCGTCTTTAGGTGTCTTTGCAAGTTCCAGTGCGAATGCCATATTCTTGTATACGCTCATATGAGGATACAGCGCGTAGCTCTGGAATACCATTGCGATGTTTCTTTCTTTCGGAGGTACTGAGTTCATTCTCTGATCTCCGATGTACATGTCGCCGCTTGTGATGCTCTCAAGTCCGGCGATCATTCTCAGCGTTGTTGACTTTCCGCATCCGGAAGGTCCTACAAGTACTACGAATTCTTTATCTTTGATCTCCATGTTGAGATCAGGTACAACGGTCACACCGTTGTCATATGTCTTTACTACATTCTTAAATGTAATGCCTGCCATTTCTATTCTCCTTTGTCTCTATACGGATACTGAATTACTCTTTGACTCCACCGAGTGCAACACCGGCTACGATGTACTTGGAAAGTGCAATGTATACTATGATAATAGGTACGATCGCTATAGTGATCAGCATGTACACCTTGCCCATGTCGAACTTGAGGAAGTCCGCGCTTCTGAGTGCTGCAATAAGTATAGGCAGCGTCTTTTTACTGTTGTCCGATGTATAGGCAGCGTCTTTTTACTGTTGTCCGATATGACCAGAGCAGGAATGAAGTAGTTGTTCCAGCTCTGAACGAAGGCGAATATCGCCTGTACAGCCAATGCAGGCTTCATGATAGGAATTACTATCCTGTTAAATGTTTTGAATTCGCCGCATCCGTCGATCCTGGCAGCTTCGACCAGCTCCAGCGGTAAGCTTGACTGCATGTAGCTGTACATGAAGTAGAAGACCGCAGGTGCCGCTATTGATGGCAGGAAGAGCGGATAAAGTGTATTGATCATTCCCATCTTGGTGATCAAGTTGATGAATCCCATTGCAGATACCTGTGTAGGCATTACCAGGATCAGCATGATGAAAATGAATGCCGGTTTCTTGAGCTTGAAATTGTAAGCATACAGTCCGTATGCAGTGAGTGCTGAAAAGTATGTCGCAAGCAGAGCTGAAAGCGATGATACTATCAGACTGTTCTTGATACCGGAAAGCACCGGGATATTAGCATCATTCAGTACGCTCTTCAGATTCTTCATGAATGAGTGCCCCGGGATCATCGAGAAACCTTTCTGGATCTCCGGATGGCTTCTGGTAGCGTTGACTATCAGAATGTAAAAGAAGAACAGACACAGGAAAGTCAGGAAAATCAGAACTATATATGCGACTATCGTTCTTGCATGTGATGTTTTCTTATCCACGAGCTGCCTCCTTTCTTGCTTTAAGCTTACTCTTCTTCTTTCCGCCTCTGCCGTCGTCTTCAGCATTGAGTGTGAAGTATACTACCAGGCAAAGTATTGCAGCGATGATGAAGAGTATGACTGAAACTGCACCTGCCATACCATAGTTCTTGCTGAACAGGTGATTGTTCAGGTACATGATCAGTGTCATTGTAGTTCTGTC